>JBOFQO010000289.1:0-2400 GCA_051660925.1 Silanimonas sp.
GTCGTGGGTGCACACGTACTCGTCGCCCGGGCGTCCCAGCAGCACCGAGCCCGTCATCCGTTCGAACTGCTTTCCGCGACACCGGCAGGTGAAGCCGCCGGCCTGTACGTAGGCCACGGACCAGGCGCTGTAGTGCTCGACGACGGGCCGCTCGGCGACCTCGGTCCGGCAGAGGACGTTCGCGACGGACACGGGGCCGTGGACGAGCGAGGTGATCGTGAGCATCGAGGGACGATCGGCCGGCGGGAGGCCAGTATGCGTCCTCGCAAGGCGGCGCGTGATCCGTCGTTGATCGCGGCGCCTCGCCGCGCGTGCGGGCCTACGAGGCGTCGCGTCGCTCCGCCCGCCCGACCTTGCTCGCGACGGTCAGGTCGGCGCTGACGTTGCCGACCGTGGCGAACACGTCGGGGATCAGGTCGACGGCCAGCAGCAGGCCCAGCGGCTCGACCGGCAGGCCTGCGGCCTGCACGATCGGCAGGTTGGTGCCCATGAAGCTGGCCTGGCCCGGCAGGCCCACCGAGCCGAGGCTGATGACTACGGCCAGCGCGATGCAGGTGGCGATCGTCGTCGCGTCCAGCTCAATGCCATAGGCCCAGGCGATGAAGCTCATCACGCCGAGGTACTGCGCCGGACTGGTGATGCGGAACAGCGACACGGCCAGTGGCAGCACCAGTGCGCCGACCTGCGGCGGATAGCCGAAGCGCTCGTTCGAGGCCTGTAGCATGGCCGGCAGGCTGGCCAGCGAACTCTGCGTGCTGGCGGCGACGACCTGCGCCGGCAGGATGGCACTGGCGAAACGGCGCAGCGGCTCGCCGCTGCCCAGCGGCGCGATCACGTACAGCGAGGCGGTGATCACGAGGTAGGTGATGATCAGCACGACGACGTGCACGCCGAGCGCGCCGAGCACACTGCCGCCGGCCTGCACGGTGACCGGGAGGATCAGCGCGAAGACGCCGATTGGGCCGACCTTCAGCACCCAGTGGACGATGACGACCATGGCGTCGGCGACGCCCTGCGCCAACGCGAGGACCGGCGCGCGGCGCTCCGCCGGGATGCGCGTCAGCGCGAAGGCGAACAGCAGGGTGAACACCACCAGCGGCACGATCGCGCCCTGCGCAGCGGCGGCGATCGCATTGGTGGGCACGAGCGCGGCGAGGCTGGCGGCGACGCTGCCCTCTGGCGCAGCGACGGTGCCGGTAGCAGCCTGCAGCGCCTGCGTGAGCGCGTCGCTGCGCGGCGCAAAGGACAGCAGGAACGGCGCGAAGAAGGCGGTGAACACCGCCGACGCGGTGGCGAGGCCGAGGATCCATGCCAGCGTGCGCCGCGCGATGCGTCCCGACGCCGCGGCATCGCTGGCCTGCGCTACGCCGACGATCAGCAGGCCCATCACCAGCGGCACGATGGTCATCTGCAGCGCGTTGAGCCAGAGCCGGCCGATCGGCTGCGCGATGGCCGCCGCCTGCTGCGCCGCGGCCGGTGCGACCGCGTTGAGGACGAGGCCGAGGACCGCACCGAGCAGCAGGCCGAGGAAAACCGTCGCGGCGCCGCTCATCGCGACGGCGTGCCGGCGTTCGGTGCGGGCAGATCCCATTCGGCCTGCAGCCGCGCATACGCCTGCACCGGCAGCAGCACGAAGCGCGGCTTCGCTCCCGGGTCGAGCCAGCCGAGCAAGGTGGCCATGTCGGCGTCACTCATCGCGGTGCAGCCCGCGGTGGGTTCGCCCGGCGCTTTCCAGAGGTGGGCGAAGATGCAGCTACCGGCGCGGTCGATGCCGGCGGCGTTGTGTTCGATGACGAAGCCGAGGCGGTAGCGCGTGTCGCCGTCGAGGTGGAGGTCGCGGCGCATCGGCTCGGTGCTGCCTTCGATGGCTTTCGCGCCGACCTCGCGGGTGTCGACGATGCGGTTGTAGTCGGGCGAGCCCGGCACGTCGATGCACCAGTGTTCGCGCTGCATCGGCGCATAGGGCAGGCGGGTGGCGGCGCTTTCCGCGTAACCGAAGGCCGGGCCGATGGCGAACACGCCGGCCGGCGCGCGGCCGTCGCCCTCCATCTTCTGCGGGCCGTCGACCTGCGGCGCATGCACGCCCCGGCCCCAGCCGCTGCCGGCGCGGCCGACGGTGACGGCAAAACTGCCGCCCACGGACCGCCAATCGCCGCCGGGCGCGCGTTCGAAGCGGGCGAGCCGGCCCTGCGTCGCGTTCCAGTTCGGCGTCAGCACGACGACGAGCTGGCGCGTCGCCGGGTTCGGCCAGGGGCCGTGGTCCGGCACGCTGCGCGAGCGGCCGGCGTCGGCACCCTCCGCCGAGACGACCGCGCGACCGCCCATGCCGGCGCAGCCGGCGAGCAGCAGGGTGGCGGAGAAGACGGCGAGCATCCGGGTAGCGAGGCGTGGCATGGGCGG
>JBOFQO010000290.1:0-5520 GCA_051660925.1 Silanimonas sp.
CGAACGACTGGGACCTGGTGCAGGCCTGCGAGTCGTGGCTGGCCGTCTCCGCAGTGCAGGACCAGAGCGTCGAGCAGTACGCGCAACCGATCGAGTCGCCGGTCATGACCAGCAAGCCGATCGGCATGCCACCGGAGGCGCGCGCGGTACTGGAACGCATGGGTGTCGAGCTTCCGACCCTCTGATCCCGCCATCCAGGAGCACGCCATGTCCCGCCCTGCCACCGCGACCCCGATGTCGACGGTCGTCAAGCACAGCCTCACGCACGCCGCCGACGCGCTCGGCGTGCGCAATCCCCTGCCGCTGGTTGGCGATCTGATCGACGAAACCTTCCGTCGTCCGAGCGGCGACCGGGCCTATGGACGAAACGCTCTCGCGCCCGGCGCGCTGCCCTACGAGCCCTCGTTCTCCGAGTCCGAGCCCGACCTGCTGCGCTTCACCATCGAGCCGCTCGGCCCGGATGTCAGCCCGTCCTCGCGGCGCGACGAGAGCACGCGGCAGGCACGCCGCCTGATCGGCCCACTGATGGGCCGCGAGGCGCTGCGCTGGTTCGACGCGCGCAGCGAGGCCTGGCGCGGCGTCGGCGGCCTGGGCTGGATGTCGTTCGGCGCGTGGTTCGGCAGCGCCTTCGACGAGGACGGCCTGTACGCCACCAAGGTGTACTACGAACTGCTGCCGCAGCAGCTCGACGCCCTGCCGCCTGCGCTGGCGCGCATCGTCCGCGTCGCCATCTCGGTGATGCCGGGCATGGTGCCGATCTTCACCTCCATCGGCTGCGCCCGCGACCGCGGCAGCCAGCGGGTCACCTTCCTGCACCGCGGCGCCCTGCCGGTGTCGGCGCTGGGCCCGCTGATGAACCACCTCGGCATCGGCCACCAGCTGCCCAGCCTGATGCGCGTCATCGGCGTCGCGCTCGGCGGGCGCTTCGAGCTGCCGCCCGGCGGCGTGCTGATCGGGCTGCGCGAGGCCGCCGGCGGCGTCGAGATGAAGCTCGAAGTGCTGCTGCCGATGATCCCTGACCTGCCCTCGCGCTTCCTCGACCTGCTGAAGCTCGGCCTCGCCGAACGCCCGCGACAGATGATCGCGCTCGAGCGCTGGCTGCAGGCCTTTGAACTCGGTGCGGAGTCGGAGCCGGGGCAGTTCTCGGTGCTCTCGGTGCGCGTCACCCCGCAATCGCCCGCCCGCGTCAGCCTGTACGTGCGGCCGATCGAATTCGAACTGCGCGACAACCTGCGCCCCGAGCGCCAGGTCGCCTGAGCTGGAGCCCGCCATGAGTGCCCTGTTCCCCGAAACCACGCGCCGCAACGTCGCACCCGTCGCCAGCGCCGAAGCCGTCGACGCCGCGCGCCGCTCAGTGCGCGAACTGCTGGAGTCGTCTGAGAGCTTCGGCGCGCTGCCGCCCGACGAGCGTCGCGAGATGGCCAACAACCTGGTCAAGATCTCGACCTACCTCGCCGAGCCGGATGGGCAGCGGGTGCCGGCCAAAGCGATGGGTTCGGACGTTCAGGCCCTGGCGGCACAAGGTTTCAGCCGCCGTCCGCGCAGCGTGCAAAGCAGCTCTGGCGACGCCAAATTCAGCGCCCAGGCCGGACGCGAAGGCGCGGCTGTCGCCGGCGCGCTGCTGGAGCAGGTGAACTTCGTAGAGTTTGTCTCTGGCCTCATCAACGGCGTCTTCCACTCGATCATCGACGCGTCGATCCGGCAAATGGAGGCCACGGCCAAGCTGGTCGCCGACGTCGCTAAGACGCTCAATCAGTTCCGCGACGACAACACCACCGCCAATCAGGGTCGAGACCACCTGATCGAGCAGTTCCCGAACCTCTTCAAACTGGCCTTGCCGGACGACGAGTTCGACTTCGGCGGCGACGAGGAAGGCGGGCGTCCGAAGGAGCCCCGCGTCCGTTTGCGCGAGGGCGTGGACGAGCAGGCCGCCGTGCAGCAGCTCAACAACGCGCTGCCGCTTCAGCAACCCATCACCCGGATCGACGACAATCTCATCGAAGCCCTGCTGGTGCCGGCGGCACGCACCCAGATCGCGACCGGCCGGCAGCAGCTGCTGGCCACGCTGGTGACGCTGGGCATCAACCGCATCGTTGTCACCGACGGCAAGATCTCGGCCAAGGTGATGTACGAATTCAAGGCGCGCGACAACATGCGCTTTCGGCAAAGCGCGCAGCACTTCGACTACTCCGACAAGGTGGCGCGCACCTGGGAGGGCGAGCAGGAGACCGACATCCAAGGCGGCTCGCGTTCGCGCTCGTCGGACGGCAGCTCCGAGCGCAACGACGGCAGTTACTACTCGAAGGGCACCTACAAGGCGACCGAACAGCCGCTGCTGACGATGCAGAGCGCCACCAGCACCGCGCTCGACGCCAACCTCGAAACCAAGGCCAAGCTCGCCGGCGAGGTGCACGTCAACTTCAAGAGCGATTACCTGCCGCTCGACAAGGTGGCGAACCCGGCGATGATGGCCCAGCTGCAGATGAACGCGCAGCCGGGAATGCTGGAGAACCTCGCGAAGAACCGCCCGAGCGTGCCCGGTGCAGCGCCGGGCGGCACGACCCCGGCGACAACGCCTGCTCCCACTCCCGCGGCCTGAGCCCTGGCCATGGCCGACGCCTCCTCCCGCGCTGCCGCCAGCGACCCGACGCGTCCTGCGTGGCTCGACGACGAGACCCTGCAGGCCGTGCGCCCGCAGGTGCGCGCCTTGCTCGAGCAGTCGCTGGGCTTCCGCGCGCTGCCGGTCGAGCAGCAGCGCGAAATGGCGCAGACGATGGTCCGCGTCGCCTCGTACATGGCGAACCCACACGGTCTGGCGCGCGACGAGCTCGACCCCGACAAGGCCATCCTTGCCCGCGCGCAGGACGCCACCGAGGACGCGCGCAAGAAGGCCTCGGGGAAGCTCGGAACGTTCGCCGGCGCCGACTTCAAGGCCGGCGCCACCGAGGCCGGCGTCGAGCAGTTCGGCAACCTGGTCAAGACCGTCGACTTCCCGACCTTCGTCGGCGGCCTGATCCAGAACGTCTTCCAGGCCATCGTCAATGCCTCGATCGAGCAGATGGAGGCTTACGGCACCTTGCTGAAATCTGTCGCGCAGACGGTGGGCGACTTCGCCAACGACAACATCACCGAGGATGCCGCGCGCAGCTGGATGGTCGACCGCTTCCCCGGCGAGGTCGGCTGGGCGAGCACCGAGGATGACGAGGTTGAGGAGGGCAAAGCGCCACCGCCGCGGCGCATCACCGGCACAGCGGAGGACAGCTCCGCACTGGCTGCGCGTCTCACCCGCGAGCTGCAACTGGCGCAACCGCTGACCGACCTCGACGATCCGCAGCAGGAGGCCCGCGCGGTCGCCGCGGCGCGTCTTCAGCTGGCGCGCAGCCGGCAGCAGCTGCTCGCCTCGATGGTGCTGCTCGGCATCAACCGCATCGTCGTCACCGACGGCAGCATCAACGCCAAGGTGGTGTTCTCGATGCGCGCCAGCGACGAGGCCATCCGCCGCGCGCGCGCGTCGATGCGCGATACCCGAAGCTCCAGCAACACCAACGTCTCGGCCGCAGCGGCCTGGGCACCGTGGGGTGCCGGCGGCACGGTCAACGTCAACAAGCAGAGCCACATGGCGACGGTGTCCTCGTCGGTGGACGAGCAGTCGGAATCGATGGCCGAAGTGAAGTCCAAGCTCACCGGCGAAGTGCGGGTGAACTTCAAGTCCGATTTCCTGCCGATGGAAAAGATGGCCTCGCCGGGAATGATCGCGATGATCCAGGGCAATGCCGCGCCGTTCGACCCGAACGCCCGCGGTGCCGCGGCCACCGCGCCGGCGGCCGCGCCCGCGGCGTGAGCCATGGCCCACCGTGCGCTCGACGATGCGTGGGCCGCGTGGGAAGGCGGCGTCGCCGAGGCGCTCGCCGAGGCCGAACGCGTCGCGCTGGTGCTGGCCGAAGCCTTCGCCGCGCCTGGCCCGGGCGCGCTGCCCGATCTCGCTGGGGCGGAGTCCAGCGGCCTCGCGCAGGTCGCGCCGCTGCTGCTCGTGGCCGAGCTCGACCGCGGGGGCGTGATCGAGACCGCCGACAGCCTGAGCCGCATGGCCAGCACTGGGGCGCTGCCGCACGCGCTGCCGCGCAGCCAGCCCAAGCTGCGCGCCTTCTGGCGCAAGCGCCGCGAGCGGTTGGACCGTCCGGAACGCGAGGCGCTCTACGCGCAGGCCTTCCCAGAGCCGGATTTCGGCGCCGCGATGCAGCGCTTCTGCCGCGCCGCGGTGGCGTTGGTGGTGCACGGCGGCGACATCGACGTCGCCCGCCAGGTGGCCCTGCAGGTGGCCGGTGAGCAGCTGCGCACCCTGCTGGCCGACAGCGGTAGTGGAATGGTGGGCGCCGCGACCAGCGACCTGTTGCGCGTGATCACCGAGAGCCTTGACCTGCTGCGCGAAACCGAACTGCACCGTGCGTTCGCGGTGCGCAGCTGGGGCGCCCTGGTCGGGCTGTCGCAGGGCGGCGGCGCAGCACCCGCTGCACAGGCCGCGACGCTGCAGCGCCACCTCGACCGCGGCCGCGCCGGCCAGGGCCTGCTGCTGTGGCTGGCCGCGCATCGGGGCGGCGGCACACTGACCGCCGCCGAACGCGACGCGCTGGCCGCCCACGCACAGCGCTGGCTACTGGCGCAGGAGCCCGCCGCCGCACGTGAGAACGCGCCACCGGCGCGGGCCCTAGCGCTGGCCTTGGCGCTCGTCGAGGCTGAACCCGAGTTGCCGGAGGCCTGAGGCGTGAGCGCCGCACCGCCCTCCGATGCCCTGCGGACGGTGGTCCGCGATGGCCTGCTCGCGAGCCCGGCCTTCGTCGCCCTCGGGGCGAAGGAACGGCGCGCGTTGGCCCAGGCCTTGGTGACGATCGGCCGCGAAGCCGAGCACCTCGTGGCGGACGACCGCGACGGCGGCCCGACGAACGACACCGTCGCTCCCCTGCCCCGCGCGCGCGACACGCCGATCGCTCTCGCACAGTCGAACCCACCGCTGCCGGGCGCGCATCGCGAGATCGCGCGGACCACGCGCAACATCATGAACGCGGTGTCGTTCCCGCGCTTCGTCAACGAACTGCTGAACGGCGTGTTCCAGGCCATGATCTCGGCCAACACGCAGCAGATGCAGGCCTACGTGGACTTGCTCGGCAACGTGGCCGCCACGGCCGAAGGCTTCGCGCAGTCGCAGTTCAGTGACGGCGCCGCTGCGCAGTGGCTGATGGAGCGCTTCCCCGGCGTGTTCGAAATGGATGACGGCCGCGACGCCGAGGAGCGCCGCGAGGATGCGGCCGAGGCGGAACGCAACGCCGCCCGCGAGGCCGCGCGGGCCGCCCGTCGCGGCGGCCGCAGCCGCGGGCGCGACACCGACGATGCCGAGGACGACGCGCCGACGATCAACCTGCGCCTTGCCAACGGCGCGCGCATGCCCAGCGAGGCCGCGCTGCGCGCCGCGTTCGGCCTCGGGCCCGAGGTGTCGATCGACGCCAGCAGCCCGCGTGCGTTGCT
>JBOFQO010000291.1:0-1357 GCA_051660925.1 Silanimonas sp.
GGGATGTCGCGCGTTCGGCTCGGTGCGTACTGCTCGCTCCAGCGCGCAATCTGCCGCGCGAAGTAGTTGCCTGGCTTGCCGAAATCGGCGAGGCCGGCGGCCGCGACGTCAACGCCGTGCACCGCCGCCATGACATCGACGATCGCATCATAGTGCGCTGCCCGCCCGGCGGGATCGTGCTTCGGCAGCGACGGGTCCCATTCGACGCGACCGTCGACGAAATCCATCACGTAGAACATCGAGCCAATCACCGACTCGTCGTCGCAGAGCCAGCGCGGTGCGGCGACCGGCACGCGGCCCTGCAGCGCCTGCAGCACGCGGTACTCGCGATCAACCGCGTGCGCCGAAGCGAGCAGGGCCCCCGGCGGCTTGCGTCGCAGCACGTAGGTGCCGGACGCGGCATCGAGGCGGTAGGTCGGGTTGCTCTGGCCGCCCTTGAACTTGGTCGCGGTCAGCGGCCCTCGGAAGCCGGGCATGGCCGCTTCGAGCGCGGCGGCCAGCGTGGCTTCGTCCAGCGCGAAGTTCGCGCTCATGCGTGCTGACCCTTCAGCATCCCCTTCGCCAGCGAGGCGATGTGCACTTCATCCGGGCCATCGGCGAGGCGAAGGCAGCGCGCGCCGGTGTAGGCCGCCGAAAGGAAGGGATCGGCCAAGCCGCCGGCCCCGTGCATCTGGATGGCGCGGTCGACGACGGCGCAGGCCATGCGCGGCGCGACGATTTTGATCATGCCGATGGCGTCCTTCGCGCCTTTGTTGCCCTTGGCGTCGAGCTGCGCGGCGGCATCGAGCGTCAGCAGGCGCGCCTGCTCGATCTCGCAGCGCGACAGCGCGATGGCTTCCTGCGCCATGCCCTGTGCGCCGAGGGGCTTGCCGAAGGCGATGCGGCTCGAGGCGCGGGCCACCATCATCTCGAGCGCGCGTTGCGCCATGCCGATCAGGCGCATGCAGTGGTGGATGCGCCCCGGGCCGAGACGGGCCTGGGCCAGCGCGAAGCCCTGGCCTTCGCCGCCGATCAGGTTCGACAGAGGCACGCGCACGTCGCTGAACTCCAGCTCGACGTGGCCGCCCGGCGCGTCGTCGTGGCCGAAGGATTCCAGCGGACGGACGACGCGGACGCCGGGGGTGTCCATCGGCACCAGTACCATGGCGTGGCGCGCATGCGCTTCGGCGTCGGGGCTGGTGACGCCCATGACGATCAGGATGCGGCACCGCGGGTCGCCGGCGCCGGTGATCCACCACTTGCGGCCCTGCAGCACGTAGTGCTCGCCGTCGCGGCGGATGCGCAGGGCGATGTTGGTGGCGTCCGACGAGGCGACGTCGGGCTCGGTCATCGCGAAGGCGGATCGGATCTCGCCGCG
>JBOFQO010000292.1:0-5793 GCA_051660925.1 Silanimonas sp.
CGCAACATCGAACGCGATATGGCGGCGGAGAACGCCTGGCTGATCGCGCCACGCGCCAAGCCGCCGCTGTTCTCGGGCTTGAGCTACAGCCTGGGCAAACTCAGCGAGGCGCTGCCGATCTTCGACCTGTGGGTCTGGCCCTTCCCGTACGCACGCAGCTACGCGTTGCGGCCGGGCTGCGAGCCGGTGCCCTGGGGCGATCCGCGCTTCTTCGCGTGCTGGGAGGACGTCGGCGACTTCCCGGAAGTGGAGGTCGGCACCAAGCGCATCTACACGCGCATCGTCACTGGCTTCGGCGCAGGGCTGACACCGATCCTGTGAAGGCCACGGCACGCGCACCTCAGGGCGCCTGCCGCGATGTCGCCATGACTTCTTTCGATTGACGCCGCAACGGCCCCCGCCTAGGCTCCCGGCGATCCCTCACACCCGGCGCCGGCCATGTCCCTGACCCTGACGATCGAACTCTCCGACCGCGATCTCGAGCACTTCACCAAGGCCATTGAGGCCGCCCGCGCCGCCGCCAGCCACAAGCCGGCCGCCGAGGTCATTGCGGCCGCGACGGCCCTGCTGGCCACCGCGCAGAACACCAAGCTGCCGGACTTCATCGCTGATCGCCTGGACCAGCTCGACACCCTCGTGGCGATGGTCAAGGACGAGGGCTGGGCCCTGCCGGCCACCGACGCGCAGCGCGTGACCGCGGCGCTGGCCTACTTCGCCGACCCGAAGGACATCATCCCGGACAACGTGCCGGTGCTGGGCTTCCTCGACGACGCCATCGCCATCGAGCTGTGCGTGCGCGAGCTCGGCCACGAGTTCGAGGCCTACGACGACTTCTGCGAATACCGTCAGGCCGAATCCGAGCGTCGCGGCGTGCAGCCGGCGAGCGTCGGCCGCGCCGAGTGGTTGGAAGGCCGCCGCGAAGAGCTGCAGAACCGCATGCACCGCCGCCGCGACCGCGAGGACGGCCAGGGTTACGGCAGCAGCTCGGGCTACGGCCGTCGCAGCTACCTGAAGAACGTCTGGCGCCCCAGCACGTACGTGCGCTGAGCCGCGGATGCAGGCGTCAACCGACGGCCCCTTCCGCCGCCGTCCGCCGATCAACGCACTGAACGCGCAGCGTGAGGGCTGCGCGGTCGGCCATCTCGGTATCGAACTCACCGAGCTCGGCCCTGACTACCTGCGCGGCCGCATGCCGGTCGACGAGCGCACCAAGCAGCCCTACGGCCTGCTGCACGGCGGCAGTTCGGCCCTGCTCGCGGAAACGCTGGCCAGCATCGGCGCCAACCTCTGCCTCGACGACGGCGCTGGCCAGGCGGTCGGCCTTGAACTGAACTGCAACCACGTCCGCGCGATGACCGCGGGTTGGGTCATCGGCACCGCGCGACCGCTGCACGTCGGCCGCAGCACCCAGGTCTGGGACATCCGTATCGAGGACGAGCAGGGCCGGCTGGTCTGCGTCAGCCGCCTGACCCTCGCCGTCCGCAAGGGCTGAAGCGATGCGTGTCCTCCGCACCCTGTTCCGCCTGCCTTTCCTGGCCGTCCACGTCGGCCTGCTGCTGCCGCTGGTGGTCTTCGTCCTGGTGTTCCCGGGCAGCCGCGGCTGGACGTGGAACGGCGAGAGCGCCCACAGCCGGGTGATCCGGCGCTGGTCAGCGGGGCTGATGCGGGTCTTCGGTTTCACCGTGAAACGCTACGGCACGCCGCTGCCGGGCGCGGTGCTGTTCGTCGCCAACCACGTCAGCTGGATCGACATCGAGCTGTTCCACAGCCAGCTCTGGGCCGGATTCGTCTCGAAAGCCGAAGTCGAGAAGTGGCCACTGGTTGGCTGGCTGGCGAGCTTGGGCGGCACGATCTACCACCACCGCGGCAGCCAGGATTCGCTGCACGGCGTGATGCACCAGATGGTGCTGCGCTTGCAGGAGGGCCGGCCGGTGGCGGTGTTCCCGGAGGGCCGCACCACCAGCGGCGAGGGTCTCGGCGTGTTCCACGCGCGCATCTTCCAGCCCGCGGTGCTGGCCAACGTGCCGGCGCAGCCGGTGGCGCTGCGCTACGGCGTCGGCGGCGACGCGCAGAAGATCGTCGCCTTCGCTGAGCGCGAGACCTTCATGGGCAATTTCGTGCGCCTGCTCGGCGAGCCCTCGCGGGTGGCCGAGGTGCATTTCCTCGAGCCGGTGTCCCCGAGCGAGGACGGGCGCCGGCGCATGGCCGACGCCTGCCGCGAGCGGATTGCCGCCGCACTGACGCGTTAGGCCATCCGCGCGCCGATGCCGACCTCGCGCGGGGTCTGCTGAGCCAATGCAGCGTCCCGCTGCTGCGCGGCCTCGCGGGCGTCGGCGAGCAGCACCTCGTTCTGCTGCGGCGAACGCGCCAAGGCCTCGGCCAGCGGCACCGCCACGCGGCGGGCCGCCGGATCGTCGGTGCGGCCTTCCACGACGAACAGGGTTTCGCCGGGGCGATGGCGCTCGGTGCCGACGTTGAGCATCAGCGCGTCGACGCGATCAAGGCCGTTCTGCCGTGCGGCGACCGTCGCCACTTCGGCGACCTGGCGGCCGTCGTGCGGGAAGCCGGGCCCCTCGCGGCGCTCGAGATCGAGCGCGGCCATGCGCGCGGTGGCGTACAGCGGGTGGTCGGGGCTCTGCGGATGGACCATCGACGTGGTGTTGCCGCGCGAGGCCGGGTCGACCGGCTGTGGCACCGGCAGGCGGCCGTCGATCGTTTCCTGCGGGGTCAGGCCGTGGCGGCCCAGCGCGACGCGGTCGCTCCACGCCAGCTGGCCCCGCGCGTCGAGCACCACCAGCTCGCCGTTCTCGGCGGCGCGGCCCACCAACGCGGCGAGCTGCTGCGGCGTGGCGTTCGGGTTCTGCGTCGCGATGCGGCGCCCGACTTCGTTGTTGTAGAGGTCCATCGCCTCGCGATTGGCCGGGTTGCCGGGAAGGCCTTCGTGCGCCACGGCGAAGCGCTTTGTCCACTCCTCGCCGTACTCGCGCGTCATCAGCGCGTTCCAGTAGGCGTGGCGGAAGGCGTCGCGGTGGCCGTCGTTGCCTTGCCATGCCGCGGCCTCACGTGGCGTCAGGTGCTCGGGCGGCGTCTGGTTGGGGTAGCGGCGGATCGCCTCCGCGCCGGCGCGGTCGGCGATGCCGGCGAACTCCTGCAGCCCGACCAGGCCGCGCTGGAAGGTCAGCCGGTCGAGCATCTGCCCTTCGGTGACCGTCACGGTCTTGCGCATGCTGTCCGGCACGGGGATGTCGATCGCGCCACCGAGGCGCGGCCCGTAGCGGACGGTGTCTTCCTCGGTGGCCTGGTACTGGCGGCGGACCTCGGCGAGGTCGGGGCGGGCGGGGTCGCTCATGGCGGATTCTCCGGGGGGGGGGGCGGGGGACGCGTAGAGAGAAAAGCGAGGGGTCAGCCTTGGACCACGCGGATCTTCTTCAGCACGCCGTTTTCGTAGTCGAGGTACAGGTAGTTGCCGTCGATGCCGCCCCAGCCGATCCCAAGGACATACAGGTCGCCAGCGGGCTCGGCGGCATCCGGCGGGCCGAGCAGGTCCAGCACGGCCTCGCGCGTCATGCCGGGGTGCACGTGATGGCGCATGGCCTCGACCATGCCGAAGCGGCTGTTCTCGTTCTCGGGCGTGCCGCGCTGGGCGCGCCATTCGGCCGCGTCGAAGTGGGTTTCGTCGCGGCAGCCCGGCAGGGCGATCAGGGCGGTGGAGACCGCGAAGAGGGCGGCGAGTCGGATAGCGGAACGCATGGGGACCGTGGGGGCGGCCGAGGGGGGATGCCCGCCCGTACGCCGCGCGCGTCGGGCTTGCCAACCGGCGGCCTTGGCTTACCCTCCGCGCTCGACCAGAGGAATGCCCGCACGGCCCATGCTCACCGCCGCCGACTACCGACCGCCCGCCTGGCTGCGCAACGGCCACGTGCAGTCGCTGCTGTCGGCCGCGCCGCCCCGCCGCATCGCCGGCGAGCGCAAGCTGCAGGCGCTGGCGCCACACGTCGAGGAATGGCTGCTGCCGGCCGGCGAGGCCACACTGCAGGCCTTCCATCTGTCGATGCCGGCGCGGCCGCCGCAGGCCGTTGCCTTGCTGCTGCACGGCTGGGAGGGCAGCCATCGCTCGAGCTACGTGCGGCATACCGCGAACGCGCTGCTGACCGCCGGTTTCGACGTGGTGCAGCTGAACTTCCGAGACCACGGTGACACTCACCATTTGAACCCGGAGCCGTTCCACAGCGGCCGGCTCGATGAGGTGGTGCTGGCCGCGAAGGCCGCGCAGGCGCGGCTGCCCGGGTCGATCTGGTTCGCGGCGGGATTCTCGCTGGGCGGCAACTTCGCGCTGCGGGTGGCGCGCGCCGCACCGGTGGCCGGCCTGCACCTCGCCCATGTGGCCGCGGTCTGCCCGGTGGTGCACGGCGAATCCGGCCTGCGCGCGCTGGAAAGCGGCTTCCCGCTCTACCACTGGTACTTCATGAAGAAGTGGCGGCGTTCGCTCGAAGCCAAGCGCCGGCATTTCCCCGATCGCCACCGCTTCGCGCCCGCCGACCTCGACCGTGACATGCGTGGGCTGACGCGTTTCCTCGTCGAGCGCTACACCGAGTTCCCGAGCCTCGAGGCCTATCTTGATGGCTATGCGATCGCCGGTGACCGCCTCGCCGGTCTGACGGTGCCGGTCTCGATCCTCACCGCGGCCGACGACCCGGTGATCCCGGTGGCCGACTTCCACGACCTGCAGTTGCCGCCCGGTGCCCGGCTCGAGATCGCCGAGCACGGTGGGCACTGCGGCTTCATCCTCAATGCGCAACTGGACGGCTTCGCGGAGCGCTGGATCCGCAGCCGCTTCCGCGCGGCGCTGGGCGCGGCAGCTCCGGCCGGAGCCGGTACACTGGCTGGCTCCTGACGCCGGGCGCGACGCCGGCCGCACACCCAAGGATTCCCATGCTGCAAGACGTTCTGACCGCGCTGCGCGCCGGCGACGCCGCCACGGCGCTCGCGTCGGCCACCCGCTGGACCACCGCCGAGCCGGACAATCCCGAGGCCCTCGTGTGGCTGGCCCATGCCCGCGGCGCCGCCGGCGACGTGTCGGGCGCCAGCGCGGCGCTCGACCGCGCACTGGCCCTCGCCCCGCAGCGCGCCGACCTGATGACCCTGCGCGCCTACCTCGATCTGCAGGGCCGCGATGTCGCCAAAGCCGAAGCCGGCCTGACCGCGGCGCTGGCGCAGGACCCCAACCAGTTCGCGGCCTACATCGCGCTGGCGCACCTGGCCCTGGCCCGCGGCGACCGCGGCGAGGCCGAGCGCCACGTCAACTACGCGAAGCGCCTCGACGCCGAGCACCCGCGGGTGCTGCTGCTGGAGGCCATGCTCGCCGCCGGGCACGGCCAGGCCGACCGCGTGCTGCCCCTGCTGACCGCCGCCGCCGAGCGCGCGCCGAATGACCCGCTGGTGATTTCAGCGCTCGGTATGGCCTTCTTCGAACGCCAGCATTTCGCCTTCGCCGAGGAAGCGCTGCGCAAGGCCCTGGCGCTGACCAACGCCTCGCCGGCCTTGCACGCGCCGCTGATCGCGGCGCTCGACGCGCAGGGCAAGGGCGACAATGCGCTGGCCGTCGCCGAGCAGTGGGCCCTTCGCGAGCCCGGCGTGCCGGCCATGCATTGGACCCGCGCGCAGCTGCGCCTGCGCCTTGGCCACGTCGCCGCTGCGCGGGAGGACCTCGCCGCCATCCTCGTCGTGCACCCGCGCCACGTGCAGGCCTACGAGCTGGCCGTGCAGGTGCTCGGGCAAATGGAAGGCCAGCCC
>JBOFQO010000293.1:0-6316 GCA_051660925.1 Silanimonas sp.
GGCAAACAGTTGGTTGAGCATCCCGAGGTCCCCTGGGTGGTGCAGTCTGGAAAGGCGCCGCCCGGATCCCCTGGAACGCAGGCAACGGCGCACCATACCCGCGGCGGTCACGGGGCGGCAATACATGGCCTTCACATGAGCCGATCTGCGCCCATAATCGGCGGATGATCGAGCATCTCCCGCGCTTGGCCGTGCTTCTTGCCGCCGCCTACATTCTGGTTCTGGGCCTGCTGGCGCTGTTCCAGCCCGCGCTGGCCTCGCGTTTCTTGCTCGGCTTCGCCACCTCGGCGGGCACGCATTACGCCGAGCTGCTGGTCCGCCTGGTGCTCGGCGTCTCGTTCCTTGCGGTCGCTACCGGGACGCGGATGCCGCGGGCGTTCCAAGGCGCCGGTGGGCTGCTCGTCGTCACGGCACTCGGCCTCACCCTGGTGCTATGGCGTTGGCATGCCGCCTTCGCCGCGCGCAGCGTGCCCGAGGCGCTGAAACACCGGCGGGTGATCGGGGTGGCGTCGCTGGCGATGGGGGGCTTCATCGCTTGGCCGGCATGAGCGCCGACGCTGGCCTTCGCGCCATCATCGACGCGCTGACGGGATTCGCCGCGGCGTACCCGGCGCAGCGCGTCGTCGCCGCCGAGTTTGCGGCCTTCGCCGCCGATGGCATCGCCGTGTTCACGCGCGCGCACCTGAGCGGGCACTTCACCGCATCCGCCTTCGTCGTGTCGGCCGACGGCGAACGCGCCCTGCTGCTGCACCACGCCAAACTGCAGCGCTGGCTGCAGCCCGGCGGCCACGCGGACGGCGACACGGACCTCGCGCGCGTGGCGCTGCGCGAGGCGGAGGAGGAGACGGGCCTGCGCGGGCTCGTCGTCGAGCCGGCGATCTTCGACCTCGATCGCCACGGCATTCCGGCGCGCGGTGCGGAACCTGAGCACCGGCATTGGGACGTGCGCTACGTGGCGCGTTGCACCAGCGACGAAGCGCCGAGCATCAACAGCGAGTCGAAGGCCTTCGCGTGGCGGCGGATCGATGAGCTTGCGTGCGACGAATCCCTCGACTCGTCGATCCGCCGGATGGCGGCGCGCTGGCTCACGCTCTGCCGCTGAACTCGCCCGTCGAGGTGTTGATCAGCACCTTCTCGCCGTTGCTGATGTACTCCGGAACCATGATCTCGATACCGGTGTTCAGCGTGGCCGGCTTCGGGCGCTTGGTCGCGGTACCGCCCTTCATTTCCGGCGGCGTGTCGACCACTTCCAGCGTGACCGTGGCCGGCAGCTGCAGCGCGACCGGCGCGTCGTCGATGGTCTGGATGTAGCAACCGGTCAGGCCGTCGGTGATGAAGCCGGCAGCGTCGCCGATCGCGTCCGGGTCGAGGGTGTACGGGGTGAAGTCCTCGTCGTCGAGGAACACGAAGGCCTCGCCGTCCTTGTACGAGAAGCTGGCCGCGCGGCGGACCAGGTCGACTTCCTTCAGCTCGTCATCGGCGCGCAAGCTGAGGTCGAGCTTGGTGCCGCCCGGCACCGAGTACATGGTGAAGCGGTAGGTGACGTTGCCGCCGCGGGCCTGCGGCGCACTGCGCTCGATGTCGCGGATCTGGTACACGCCGTTGTTGTGCTCGACGACGTTGCCCTTCTTGATCTCGAAAGCCTTCATTCAATGCCTCACTTCGGCTGCATGCGGATGGCGCCATCGATGCGGATGGTTTCGCCGTTGAGGTAACGGTTCTGCAGGATGAAGCCCACGGCCTGCGCGAACTCCTCGGGTTTGCCGAGGCGCGAGGGGTAGGGCACCTGTGCGCAGAGGCTCTGATACACGGCCTCGGGCATGCCGTCGACCATCGGGGTGTGGAACACGCCCGGTGCGACCGTCATGACGCGCACGCCGATGCGCGCGAACTCGCGGGCCATCGGCAGGGTCATGCCGACCACGCCGCCCTTGCTCGCCGCGTACGCGGCCTGGCCGATCTGGCCCTCGTAGGCCGCGACCGACGCGGTGTTGACGATGACGCCGCGCTCGCCGTCCTCGCCCGGTGCGTTGGCCTGCATCAGCGCGGCGGCGGCCTTCGCGACGTTGAAGCTGCCGACCAGGTTCACCATCACCGTGGTAGCAAACGTGGAGAGCGGCATCGCGCCGTCCTTGCCGAGCACACGGCCCGACCCGAGGATGCCGGCACAGTTGATCGCGGCGTTCAGGCCGCCCATCGCGTCCTTCGCCGCCTGAACGTTCGCGGCCACGCCGGCTTCGTCGCTGACGTCGGTGCGGAAGAAATGCGCGTTCGTCGCGCCGAGGTCGGCCACGGCGGTCGCGCCGCGTTCGGCGTTGACGTCGAACAGGGCGACCTTGCCGCCGTTCGCGACAAGGAACTGGGCGACGGCGAAGCCGAGGCCCGAGGCGCCGCCGGTGACGACGGCGCGGACGGTGTCGAGGTGCATGGGGTGCTCCGGAAGGGACGTCGGATTTTACCCGAGGCCGCGCCTGCCGCGCCCCAAGCCGCTAGAGCGCGCGCAGGAAGAAGCGATTGCAGCCGAAGTGGCCGGTGGCGCCCTTTGCCTGCGCGATGCGCTGGAACCCGGCGCGCTCGTACAGCGCCTGCGCCGCGTCCATGCCGCTCAGCGTTTCCAGGTAGCACTCGCGGTAGCCGAGTCGCCGCGCGGCGTGCAAGCAGCGCGCGATCAGGGCAGTGCCGGCGCCCAGCCCTCGCAGGCCGGGGCGGAAGTACATCTTGCGCAGCTCGCAGACGCCGTCCTCGCCGTCGAGCGGGGCGATGCCGCCGCCACCGAGCACCGTGCCGGCGACTTCGATGACGAAGTACGCGGCGCCAGCGCGCGAGTAGGCCGTGTGCATGGCGCTCACTTCGGCGTCGTGGATGGCGAAGCCCGGACCATCGGCGCCGAATTCCGGCATCACGGTGCGGATGATGTCGGCGATGGCCGCGTCGTCGGTGCTGCGCATCGGTCGCAGGGTGAAGCGCGCTGCGTCCTCAATCTGGCTCAGGTCGGCCTTCCGCACCCAGCCGGCGTCGCCCTTGGCCGAGTAGCACCAGCGCCAGCCACCCTGGTCGTCGCCAACCAGCAGGCGCTCGCCCGGTGTGAGCCCTAGCTCGCGGGCGTCGTAGTCGGCGACAGCGACGGCCTGCGCCGGCAGGGCGTCGAGCGAGGCGTCGCCCTCCAGCTCGAACGCGCTGCGCAGCACCCAGCCTTCGCTGCCCTCGGGCGTCACGCACCAGTGGAAGTCCGGCCACTCCTCGTCGCTGCGCGTCACCGTCAGCGCCGTGCCGGCGTCGAAGGCGATCGGGTTCTCGTAGGTCGGTCGGCGGCCGGCGTAGGCCACGGCCGCGCGCAGGGGTTCATTGGCGTGCACGGTTCACCTTGCTCATGGTGTCGCGGCCCAGCAGCGACGACAGCCAGCGGCCGGTCGCCATCAGGGCGTCGAGGTCGACGCCGTGGGCAAACCCCAGGCCGTCGAGGAGGTAGACGATGTCCTCGGTGGCGACGTTGCCCGAGGCGCCCTTCGCGTAGGGGCAGCCGCCGGTGCCGGAGACGGCCGCGTCAACCACGCGCACACCGGCTTCGAGGCAGGCCGCGACGTTGGCCACCGCCTGGCCGTACGTGTCGTGGAAATGCACCGCGAGCTGCGCCATCGGCACCTCGCCGGCGACGGCCTCGAGCATCGCGCGCGCTTTGCGCGGTGTGCCGACGCCGATGGTGTCGCCGAGCGAGATCTCGTAGCAGCCCATGTCGAACAGCGCCTTGGCGACGCGCACGACCTCGGCCACCGGCACCTCACCCTGGTACGGGCAGCCAAGCACCGTCGAGACGTAGCCGCGCACCGCCACGCCGTCGCGTTTGGCAGCGTCAAGCACCGGCGCGAAACGCTCCAGCGACTCGGCGATCGTGGCATTGATGTTGGCCTTGCTGAAGGCCTCGGAGGCCGCGCCGAACACGGCAATCTCGATCACGCCGACGCTGCGCGCCCGCTCGTAGCCGTGTAGGTTCGGCACCAGCACCGGGTAGCGCACGCCGTCGATTTTCCGAATGCCGGCGTAGACCTCGACGGCGTCGGCCATCTGCGGCACCCACTTCGGGCTGACGAAGGCCGTCGCTTCGACGGTGCCGAGGCCCGTGGCGGCGAGCTGCTCGACGAGCGCGATCTTGTCGGCGGTGGCGATCGTCGTCTTCTCGTTCTGCAGGCCGTCGCGCGGGCCGACCTCGACGATGCGAACGAACTCTTGGGCACTCATTCCAGCACCACCAGCACGGTATCGGCCTCAACGAAATCGCCCGCTGCGGCTCGAACATCCTTGATCGTCCCCGCACGCGGCGCCTTGAGGCTCAGCTCCATCTTCATCGCCTCCATCACCGCGCACTCCTGGCCTTCGGTCACGACGTCACCGGGCTTCACCTTGGCCAGCACGACGCGGCCGGGCATCGGTGCCTTCAGCGTGCCGTCGCCGCCGGCCTTGCCGGTGCCAGCGAAGGCGTAGGCGCCGAGGCGCTCAATCAGCCAGCGCTGCGTGCCGTCGTGCAGCAGCACGCTGCGGGCGTCGACGTGGACTCGCGCGGCGACGCTCGCGCCATCGACACGCGCGGAGGCCCGGCCGTGGGGGGCGACACGCAGGCTTTCGACGCGGACGCGCACCGATGCCGCCGCACCGGACGATTCCCCGCCGTCGACGCGAATCGCCACGTCGTAGTCGCCGCCGTGGCCGCGGGCCGTGAGCACATGGCGCACGCCGGCGACGTCGAACACCAGTCGCCGCGAACCGCCGTGGCCAAGCCGCCAGCCATCAGCGATCGCCCACGGCGAGGTCGGGTCGGTCCCGCTCGCCGCGCGCTCGCGCGTGGCCTGCTCCTCGTGCATCAGCACCGCCGCTGCGGCCAGCGCGAGACCGCGGGCCGGCGGCGGCGTCGGGGCTTTCAGCACCTCGTCCAGCGCGCGGTCGAGGTAGCCGGTGTCGATGGTGCCGTCGACCACGCTCGGGTGGCGCACCAGCGCTTCGAGAAAGGCCACGTTGGATTTCGGGCCGCGGATGTCGCAGTCGGCCAGCGCCTCGCGCAGGCGGGCCAGCGCGCGCGGTCGCGTTTCGTCCCAGACGATCAGCTTGGCGATCATCGGGTCGTAGAAGATCGTCACCGTGTCGCCTTCCACCACGCCGCCGTCGAGGCGCACGTTTGCAGTAGGCAAGGGCAGGCGCAGGCGCTCGAGCCTGCCGGAGCCCGGCAGGAAGCCGGCCGCCGGGTCTTCCGCGTACAAGCGCAGCTCGATGGCATGGCCGCGCTGCGGCACGTCGGATTGCGCGAAGGGCAGGGCTTCTCCGGCGGCGACGCGCAGCTGCAGCTCGACGAGGTCGAGCCCGGTTACCAGCTCGGTCACCGGGTGCTCCACCTGCAGCCGCGTGTTGATCTCCATGAAGTAGAAGCTGCCGTCCTGGCCGACGATGAACTCGACGGTGCCAGCGGTGACGTAGTCGATGGCCTTCGCGGCCTGCACGGCCGCCGCGCCCATCGCTTCGCGGCGTTGCGGCGTCAGGAAGGGCGAGGGCGATTCCTCGACCACCTTCTGGTAGCGGCGCTGCGCCGAGCACTCGCGCTCATTGAGGTGCAGGGTGTGGCCGTGCGCGTCGGCGAACACTTGGATCTCGATGTGACGCGGCTTCTCAACGTAGCGCTCGAGCAGCACGCGGTCGCGGCCGAAGGCATTCTTCGCCTCGCGCTGGCAGCTCTCGAGCGCGGCGGCGAACTCTTGGTGAGCGCGGACGATGCGCATACCCTTGCCGCCGCCGCCGTGCGCGGCCTTGATCATCAGCGGGTAGCCGATGGCATCGGCCTCGCGTTGAAGCACGTCCGGTGATTGCTCGGCGCCGGTGTAGCCGGGCACGACCGGCACGCCGGCGGCATGCATCAGCTCCTTCGCGCCGGCCTTGCTGCCCATCTTGCGCATCGACGTGCCCGACGGCCCGACGAAGGCGATGCCGGCCGCCGCCACCGCGTCGGCGAAGTCGGCGTTCTCGGAAAGGAAGCCATAGCCCGGATGGATGGCCTGCGCGCCGGTATTCTTCGCGACCTCGAGGATGGCGTCACCGCGCAGGTAGCTGTCGCCCGGCGCCGGCCCGCCGATGCGGTGCGCTTCATCGGCAAGGCGCACGTGCTGCGCGTCGGCGTCGGCGTCCGAATACACCGCAATGGTGCGGATGCCGAGCTTGCGCGCGGTGCGGATGACGCGGCAGGCGATCTCGCCACGATTGGCGATCAGCAAGGTGTGGAACATCACTCGCCGTCCCAGTAGCCGAGGTTGTCGGCTTCGCGGTTGCGCAGCCGGAT
>JBOFQO010000294.1:0-6796 GCA_051660925.1 Silanimonas sp.
CTTCCTCAATGGCCTGCACCTTGGCCCGCGAGCGGCACAGCACCAGCGCCTTTTCGCCGCCAAGGGCATTCAGTGTGTCGAGCAGCCAGTCGAAGCGCGGGTCCTTGGCGTAGTCGTGCGCGGGCTCCTCGTCGAGGTCGCCGACTTCGAACGCACATTCCGCGCGTAGGCGTCCGAGCAGCTCGGTGTCGTCGGTGGCTGGCAGCAGGTCAACGTGGGCGATGCGTTTCGGGAAGCCGCCCACGGCGGCGCGGCGGTTGCGCACCATCACGCGGCCGGTGCCGTGGCGGTCGACGAGGGCATCGACCAACGTCTCGCGGGCATGGAGGTCGCCGCCCTCGATGGCGGTCAGCGTCGCGCTGAGCCAGTCGCGGTCGTTCGCGAACAGGTCGTGCAGCTGTTCGCCGTCGGCCAGCGTCACGTCGCCGGCCTCGATGCGCTCGGCGAGCGCCGACAGCGCCACGAAGCGCTCGGACTCGGTGAGGAAGGCCTTGAGGTCGGTGTAGCGCGCCGGGTCGAGCAGGCGCAGGCGCGCGAAGTGCCCGCCGCGGCCGAGCTGTTCTGGCGTGGCGGTGAGCAGCAGCAGGCCGGGCACGCGCTTGGCGAGTGCGGCGACCAGCGTGTAGCCGGGGCTCTCGAACTCCGGCGTCCAGATCAGATGGTGCGCTTCATCGACCAGCAGCAGGTCCCAGCCGGCCTGCACCAGCTGCTTCATGCGCTTGTCGTGCTCGGTGAGCCAATCGACCGAGGCCAGAACGAACTGCTCGTCGTCGAACGGATTCGCGGAAGGCTCGTTCATCTCGAGCGCTTCGCAGCGTTCCTCGTCGTAGATCGCGAACGGCAGGTTGAAGCGCCGCAGCAGCTCGACGAACCACTGGTTGACGAGGCTCTCGGGCGTCAGCACCAGCACGCGCTTGGCGCGGCCGCTGGCGATCTGCTGCGCGGCGATGGCGCAGGCCTCGATGGTCTTGCCGAGGCCCACTTCGTCGGCCAGCAGCAGGCGTGGCGTGCGGCGGGCGGCGGCCGTCTCGACCACGCGCAGCTGGTGGGGGATCAGGTCGATGCGCGCGCCCAGCACGCCCCAGCCCGGATGGCGTCGCGCGCGGGCGCGAAGCTCAAGCGCGCGGACGCGGCGCTCGAATTGATCATTGCGGTCGATGCGCCCACTGATCAGGCGCTGGTCGGCTTTCGACACCGGCTGCTCGGCATCGAGCTGGCCTTCCATGAATTCGTCGTTGCCGGCGCGGTACCAGACCAAGCCGGCGCGTTCCTCCACCGCCTCGATGGCGATTTCCTTGCCGTCCATGCGCACGCGGTCGCCAGCGCGAAACACCGCACGCACCAGCGGGGCGGCTTCCAGCGAGTACTGGCGCACCGTGCCCGAAGCGGTGAACACCAGCTGCACGCTGCGGCCGGCGATGCGCAGCACCGTGCCGAGGCCGAGCTCCGGCTCAGCCGACGAGAACCAGCGCTGGCCGGGAACCAGCGCCATCAGCGCCACACCGCGATCGGGTTGGCGGTGCGCATCTTCGAGCCGACGCGGCAGCCGTAGGTCTCGCCGAAGGCCGGCAGCTGCGACAGCGGGCCGTTGACGCGGAACGCGGTGGGCGCGAACGGCGAGGTCTGCACCTCGGCGCGCAGCGCCGCAGCGGTCTGCGTCTTCGCCCACAGGTTCGCCCACGCGGTGAAGAAGGCCTTCTTCGCGTTGGCGTCGGCCTGAGGCTGGGCTTTCTGGAACGCCGCCCACGCGAACTCGAGGCCGGCCAAGTCGGCACGGTTCATTGGCAGCGTGCGCGCACCGTCAACGCGCCGGTTCGGCGCGGCCTGGAAGCCGTTGTAGAGGGCACCGAGCGCGGCACCGCGGGTGCCGGGCTGCAGTCGCTTGGCCAGCTCGTGGCCGATCAGCGCGCCCAGCGCGCCGAAGTCAGCGGGGGTCGGGGCGCCGTCGCCTTCGGCGAGCAGCGGCGGTGCGAGCGCGGCGGCCGACACCAGCAGTGTGTCGCTGCCGGTGACCCACTGCACGGCCGGAATGCGCGCCGGCAGCGGGTCGATCGCGATGGTGCGGTCAGCGAGTACGCGCGCTTCCGCCCAGCGCGACAGGCGCAGCAGGTTGCCGACGTGGTCATTGGCGCTGAACTCGAGGTCATCGGTGTCCAGCGTCGCCGTGGTGCTGCCCGCGACGTTGAAGGCCACCGCTTTCAGGCGCTCCGCATCGGCGCTGGCGCCGGCCTTTCCGACCATCTCGACGGCCGCGGCGCGCACCGCTTCGGCGACGGTTTCGGCGCGCTCGCGGCGCGCCTCCGGCGCGTAACGCGCAGTGAAGGCCGCATCGTTGACGCCGCCGAGGAAACGACGCAGCAAGGTGTCCATGTGCTCGGCGCGCGAAGGCGCCGCGGGCAGGCCGCGCAGGGTCTGGGCGAAGAAGCCGGCGTGCGCGCTGCGGAAGGTGCCGCCGAGCTCTGGCGCGAGACGATGCAGCGCGCGGAAGCGCAGATACCACTGCAAGCGCTTGGCGTCGCGCTCGGCGCTGGCGATCTGGCCCAGCGTCGCGAAGTAGGCCGGGCTGACGACGACGAGGTTGTCGCTGCGCGTGCCGAGTTGCTTGAGCAGGTCGGCGAAGCCGAGTGCGATGAAGCGGCGGTCCTGCACGCGCAGGGTGTCGCTGCTGCGTGTTCCGGCGGCCTCACCGGCCAGGGCTTGCGCCAGCTGCGTCTCGATCTGCAGCACCGTCTCCGACGCCGGGCTGATCTCCGTTTCGGGCAGCCCACTGGCACGCAGCAGGGCCTCGACGTAAGTGCGGTACTTGCCCAGCAGGGTGCGCACCTCGGTGTCGGTGGCGGTGTAGAAGGCCGGGTCGACGAGGCCGAGTGGCGCCGGCACCGCGGCCAGCGGGCGGTTGCCGCCGCCGTCCGCCTCAAGGCGGACGAATTCGGCCATTGGCGCCAGGCCCAGCGCGTGGAAGGCGGCACCGGCCTTGGCGAGGTCACGCGGCCGCCGCAGCTGGGCCAGCGGCGCGAGCGCCTTCTGCACAGCGGTAGCGCTTTGACGGTCCAGGCTCGCCTCGTCGATGCCGGCGGCCCAGAAGGCGCCCAGCAGCTTTTCCTGGTCGTTGCCCGGCGCACTGATGGCCGCGGCGAGCATCGCCGCCTGCTTCTGCGCGGCGCTGGCGTTCAGCTCAGCAAGGCGGCTGCGCTCCGGCTGTGCGGCCGAGGCGGGGTTGGCCAGCAGCCAGGCGTGGTTGGCGTGGCCGTTGAAGTCGGCGCAGGCCGCCGGGACCGCCGGCGCCCGGGCGCCGCGGTTCTGGGCCGCGACGGGGGACAGGGCGAGGACGGCGACCGCAAGGGCGGCGGACAGGGCGAGCTTGCGCATGGGCGGGCCGGAAATCGTGGGGGCGCAAGTTTACGCCCCTGGGCCGTCACGGCGGCTCTTCACGCCGAGCTCGCCGCGAGCGTCTAAACTTTCAGGAAATTCTGAAACTACGGGAATCCCATGCTCGCGCCGCTGGTCCAACGCTTCGTCCTCCATTTCGGCGAGATGGGCAGCCGATGGGGCATCAACCGCACGGTCGGGCAGATCTACGCCTTGCTGTTCGTCAGCCCGCGGGCGCTGAACGCCGACGAGATCGCTGAGGCGCTGGCCTTCTCGCGCTCGAACGTCAGCATGAGCCTGAAGGAGCTGCAGAGCTGGCGCCTGGTGCGGCTGCAGCACCTGCCGGGCGACCGCCGCGAGTACTTCTCGGCGCCGGAGGACGTGTGGGCGATCTTCCAGACGCTGGCCGAGGAGCGCCGCAAGCGCGAGGTCGACCCGACGCTGTCGATGCTGCGCGACGCGCTGCTCGAGCCGGTGGCCGACCCCGCCGAACAGCACGCGCAGCAGCGCATGCGCGAGATGCACGACCTCATCGAACTGACGACGGGCTGGTTCGAGGAGGTGAGAGCGATGGACCAGGAGCGCCTGGTCGAGCTGATGAAGCTCGGCAAGAAGGTGGGGAAGCTGCTGGACGCCCGCGACCGCTTCATCGGAGGCAAGAGCCATGCTTGACGCACTCGATCCGCTGCTGCTTGCCCGCATCCAGTTCGCGGCCAACATCAGCTTCCACATCCTGTTCCCCACCATCACCATCGCGCTGGGCTGGGTGCTGCTGTTCTTCAAGTGGCGCTACGGCCGCACCGGCGACCTGAAGTGGATGGAGGCCTACGGCTTCTGGGTCAAGGTGTTCGCGCTGAGCTTCGCGCTCGGCGTGGTCAGCGGCATCACCATGAGCTTCCAGTTCGGCACCAACTGGCCGGGCTTCATGGAACGCGTCGGCAACATCGCTGGGCCGCTGCTGGCCTACGAGGTGCTGACAGCCTTCTTCCTCGAGGCGACGTTCCTCGGGATCATGCTGTTCGGCTTCAAGCGCGTGGGCAACCGCATCCACACGCTGGCGACCTTCCTCGTTGCCTTCGGCACCACGATGTCGGCGTTCTGGATCATCGTGTTGAACTCGTGGATGCACACGCCTCAGGGCTTTGAACTGCGCGACGGCGTGGCGCACGCGACCGACTGGATGGCGATCGTCTTCAACCCGTCGATGCCGTGGCGCTTCAGCCACATGCTGGTGGCGTCCTTCCTGACCGTCGCCTTCCTGCTGGCAGGCCTTTCCGCCTACCGCTGGCTGCGTGGCGACCGCGCGCCTGCGGTGCTGGCCGCGATGCGCACCGGTGTCTTCATGGGCGCGCTGTTGATCCCAGTGCAGATCGTGCTCGGCGACTTCCACGGCCTCAACACGCTGAAGCACCAGCCGCAGAAGATCGCCGCCATCGAGGCCATCTGGGAGACCGAGCGCGGCGTGCCGCTGGTGCTGTTCGGGTTCCCAGATGAAGAGGCGCGCAAGACGCACATGGCGGTCGAAGTGCCGAAGCTGGCGTCGATCATCCTCGCCCATGATCCGAACGGCGAGCTGAAGGGCTTGAACGAGTTCGAAGGCAAGCATCCGCCGGTCGCCCCGGTGTTCTGGGCGTTCCGGATCATGGTCGGCATCGGCATGGCGATGCTCGTCGTCGGCGTCTGGGGCGCGTGGGTGCTGAAGCGCAAGCGCGAGCCGACGCCGTGGCTGTCGCGCGCGCTGGTGCTGATGAGCTTCTCGGGCTGGGGCGCCGTGTTGGCCGGCTGGTACACCACCGAGATCGGTCGCCAGCCCTGGCTGGTGCAGGGCGTGCTCACCACCGCCGACGCGGCGAGCGCTGTGCCGGCGCCGATGATCGGCCTGACGCTGCTGGGCTATCTCGTGATGTACACGCTGCTGCTCGCGGCCTACATCAGCGTCGTGTTCTACATGGCGCGCAAGGCCGGCGTGCGGCCGGAAACGCCGCGTGCGGAGGGGCCCGGCGTGGTGCCGTTCTCCGACCCGCAGCCCAGTTTGACGACGCAAGGGGCCTGACATGCGCACGACCACCGTTTTCACCGCCGCACTCGCGGCCATGGCGCTGGCCTTCGCCGCGCCCGCGATCGCCGGCGCGCCGACGGTGCCGCCGCTCGACACGCCCGCGGGCTGGCTGCCCGTGGCCTTCACCGCGGTGATGGGTCTGGCGATGCTGGCCTACGTCGTGCTCGACGGCTACGACCTCGGCGTCGGTGTGCTGATGCGCCGCGCCAGCGGCGATGACAAGGACCGCATGGTCGCGTCGATCGGCCCGTTCTGGGACGCCAACGAAACCTGGCTGGTGCTCGGCGTCGGCATCCTGCTGGTGGCCTTCCCACTCGCGCACGGCGCCATCCTCACCGCGCTGTACCTGCCGGTGGCGTTGATGCTGCTCGGCCTGACGCTGCGCGGCGTGGCCTTTGACTTCCGCGTCAAGGCGCGCGACCAGCACAAGGCGGCGTGGAACCGCGCGTTCTACGCCGGCTCGCTGATCGCCACGCTGGCGCAGGGCTACATGCTGGGCCAGCTGGTGATGGGCTTCGAAGGCGGTTGGGGGGCGGTCGCCTTCGGTGTGCTGATCGGCGTCTGCCTCGTCGCCGGCTACGCGTTGCTCGGCGCCGGCTGGTTGATCATCAAGACCGACGGCGAACTGCAGCAGCGCGCGGTGCGTTGGGCACGCGGCAGCCTGTGGCTGACGGCGCTGGGCATCGCCGCGGTGTCGCTGGCCACGCCGATGCTCTCCGAGCGGATCTTCGACAAGTGGTTCGCGCTGCCGTGGATCGTGCTGTTGATGCCGATACCGGTCGCTACGGCCGTGTTGTTCTTCGTCGTTGACCGCAGCCTGCGCCGGCTGCCGAAGCGCCTCGCCGAAGGCAACGAGTACGGCGCCTGGGTGCCCTTTGGCGGCGCCATCGGCATCTTCGTGCTGGCGTTCTACGGCCTCGCCTACAGCCTGTTCCCCTACCTGGTGGTCGATCGCATCACCATCTGGCAGGCGGCCGCCGCGCCGGAGTCGCTGATGATCATCTTCGTTGGCGCCTGCGTGGTGCTGCCGGTGATCATCGGCTACACGGTGTTCGCCTACAAAGTGTTCAGCGGCAAGGCACAGGCCCTCGACTACACATGAGCGCGGCGATGCGGCAGGCTGTCCGCGACCCGCCGGTGCGCCGGCACCGCCTCTTCACTCCCGCTCCTTCGTTCCGTGACCGCCATGCGCCCGACCTCTACCTTCCTCGCCGCCGCCATCGTCCTCGCGCTCGCCGGCTGCCAGCCGGCCGACGCACCGCCCAGTGCCGCCAGCGCGTCGAACGGGGCGAGCGGCGACACCACGGCCGCGGCGTCGACGCCACCCGCCGACCCGTCCGAGGAAGCCGCCCCGACGGCCGCCACCGT
>JBOFQO010000295.1:0-8794 GCA_051660925.1 Silanimonas sp.
ATCTACGACAACGTCTCGTACGGCATCGGCCACTACGAGCGGCTGAGCAAGGCGGACATGGACGTGCGCGTCGAGCAGGCGCTGCGCCAGGGCGCGCTTTGGGAGGAGGTCAAGGACAAGCTGAAGCAGAGCGCGCTCGGCCTCTCTGGCGGCCAGCAGCAGCGCCTGTGCATCGCCCGCGCGGTGGCGCTGAAGCCCGAGGTCATCCTGTTCGACGAACCGACCTCGGCGCTCGACCCGATCGCCACCGGCAAGATCGAGCAGCTGATCGCCGAACTGAAGCAGGACTTCACCATCCTGATCGTGACCCACAACATGCAGCAGGCGGCGCGCTGCTCCGACTTCACCGCCTTCATGTACCTGGGCGAGTTGGTCGAGCACGGCGTCACGCAGCAGATCTTCACCAAGCCCTCGAAGCAGCAGACCGAGGACTACATCACCGGCCGGTTCGGCTGAGCCAGGAGCGGATCATGGGCACCGAACACATCGTCAAGAGCTTCGACGCGGAGCTCGAGCGCATCAACGGCGAGATCACCCGCATGGGCGAGATGGCCCTTGGCCAAATCGAGGCCGCGGTCGACGTGCTGCAGCGTCGGGACAGCAAGGCCGCGGAACGCGTCACCATCAATGACGACGCCATCGACGAGCTTGAGCAGGTCATCTCCAACGACGTGCTGCGTGTGCTCGCGCTGCGCCAGCCGATGGCCCGCGACCTGCGCGAGGTTTACGCCGCGCTGCGCATCGCCGCCGACATCGAGCGCATCGGCGACTACGCCTCCAACGTCGCCAAGCGTTCGATGGTGCTGAACCAGAGTGCTCCCGTTGCCCCAGCTCGCGGGCTGCCGGCGCTGGCCAAGCTTGCCGGCGAGCTGCTGGCCGAGGCGCTCGACGCCTATCGCCTGCGCGACGCCGATCGCGCCGCCGCGATGCGTGACCGCGACGCCGAGCTGGACGCCGCCTACACCAGTCTGTTCCGTGAGCTGTTGACCTACATGGCGGAAGATCCGAAGCAGATCACGCCGTGCACGCACCTGCTGTTCATGGCTAAGAACATTGAGCGCATCGGCGACCACGCCACCAACATCGCCGAGAACACCTGGTTCCTGGTGCATGGCGAAGCGATGACCGGCAGCCGCGAGAAGGCCGACAAGACCAGCGAGTAATCGCGATGTCGACGCCTCCGGAACGCGCCTCCCACGCAGCACGCTTTCCGGCGCACGGTGCGCTCGAGCGGCACGCGACCGAGGCGTCGGGCTACACCATCGTCTACATCAATGCCACGGGGCCTTTCAACCGCGAGATGGTCGACCGGGTCCGCGACGTCCACACGCCGAACTTCGCCGCCGCAGCGGCGAACGGCCCGTACGCGCACATCAGCACCTTCCACGGCAGCATGCTGGCAACGCCCGAGGCGTTCGAGGCATTCGCGGCGCTGGTCGCGGAGTGGCGGGCCATGGGCATCCTCCCGGCAGCCAACGCCTACGTGGCGGCCAGCGACGTGGAAGGCCGCACATTCGTCGCCGACCACTACCGGCGCGCCTGGGCGGACACGCCTTGTGAGGTCTTCGAACGGCGCGAGGATGCCGAAGCGTGGGTCGCGGGCGTACTGGGTGACGGGCACTGAGGAACCCTGCGGCGCGCTGATATCCTGCGCGCATGAGCGATTTCGACGAACAGGGCCCACAGGGCACGCCGGCAGCCACCGGTGCGCCGCCAATGGCCTCGCGCTTCCGTGGTTTCCTGCCCGTGGTGGTGGACGTGGAAACCGGCGGCTTCGAATCCGCGCGCCACGCGCTGCTGGAGATCGCCGCGGTGCCGATCGAGATGGACGACGAGGGTTTCCTCTACCCCGGCGAGACCGTCAGCGTGCACGTCGATCCGGCGCCGGGCCTCGAGATCGACCCGAAGTCGCTGGAGATCACCGGCATCCAGCTCGACCACCCGTTCCGCGACGCCCAGCCCGAGCGCCTCGCGCTCGACCGCATCTTTACTCCAGTGCGCGCCGCGGCGAAGCGCAACGGCTGCCAGCGCGCGATCCTCGTCGGCCACAACGCGCATTTCGACCTCGGCTTCCTCAACGCCGCGATCGCCCGGACCGGTCACAAGCGCAGCCCCTTCCATCCGTTCAGCACGATGGACACGGTGACGCTGGCGGCGCTGGCCTACGGGCAGACCGTGCTGGCGAAGGCCGTGCAGGCCGCCGGCCTGCCCTGGGACGGCAATGAGGCGCACTCGGCGGTCTACGATACCGAGCGTACGGCGCAGCTGTTCTGCGCGGTGATGAACCGCTGGAAGCAGTTCAACGACCTCGACCTGATCCGCGCCGCGAGCGACTGAGACCGCGCCGCGCCGTTCCCCACCGGAGTCCGCACGCATGGCCACCGATACCGACTTCGCCGACTACGTGCGCGAGCAGGGCGCCGCGGCCGGCAGCGTCACGCTGAAGAAGATGTTCGGCGAGTACGCCGTCTACGTGGACGGCATCGTCGTGGCGCTGGCCTGCGACAACCAGTTGTTCCTGAAGCCCACGCCGGCCACCGCCGTGCGCCTCGCCGAAGCCCCAATGGCGCCACCCTACCCCGGCGCGAAGCCGCACGCGGTCATCGACGAGTGGCTGGACGACCCGGAGGCACTGGCCGCGTTGCTGCGCGACACCGCGTCGGCGCTGCCGCCGCCGAAGCCGAAGGCGGGGAAGAAGGGGCCCGCCGCCAAACCCGCAGCGAAGAAGACCTCCGCCGAGAAACCGGCGCCAAAGAAACCGCAGCGCTGAGGCCCTAGGCCGGCGACTTCGGTTTACGAAACGCCGCCGCGCGCTCGGCCACACCGCGCCACAATCCATAGACGCTGATCGCGATCCAGGCGATCTGCATCAGGAAGGGCGTCAGCACCTCGGTGATCGGCGCCGGCGAACCGAAGATCGACACCAGGATGAAAATCGCGCCGAACAGATTGGCGAGCTGATAGCCGATCGACGCGCCATGCAGCTTCCCGGACTGCAGCAGGAAGTAGGCGGCGAGCACGAAGACGATGCCGGCCATGCCGACGAAATCGAACCACTGCAGGCTCATGCGAGGCTCCTCTGGCGGACGGCTTCGAACAAGGCGACGCCGGTCGCGACGGAGACGTTCAGGCTCTCCATGTCGCCCGGCATCGGGATGCGGACGAGCTGGTCGCAGGTCTCGCCGGTGAGCCGCCGCAGGCCGTCGCCCTCGCCGCCAAGCACCAAGCCGACATTGCCCTTCAGGTCGAGCTGATAGAACGAAGCCTTCGCCTCGCCGGCGAAGCCGTACAGCCACACACCGAGGTCTTTCAGCTCGCGCAACGCGCGGGCGAGGTTGGTCACCTGCACCAGCGCGATGCGGTCGGCCGCACCCGCCGCGGTCTTGCGCACGGTGGCGGTGACGCCGACGGCCTTGTCCTTCGGGATCACGACACAGGTCACGCCCGCCGCCGCCGCGCTGCGCAAGCAGGCGCCGAGGTTGTGCGGGTCTTGCACGCCGTCGAGCACGAGCACGAGGGCCTTGCCCTCGGCGGCTTCGACCAGGCCCTTCAGGTCCTTCTCGTCGAGCAGTTTCGCGGCCTCGTAGCGCGCCGCCACGCCCTGGTGCCGCGTGCCGCCGGCGATGCCTTCCAGCGCCTGCGTGTTGACCTTGCGCACCGGGATGCCGCAGTCGACGGCTTCCTTCTCGATCTCGGAGAGGCGCGGGTTCTTGCCGCTGTTCTCCATCAGCACTTCGCGCACGTTGGCGACGTCGTGCTCGAGCGCCGACGCCACCGCGTTGATGCCGACAATCCAGCTGGTCTTGCTCATTCGTTCGTGGTTCCCATGGTTCAGCGGCGGCGCTTGCCTGCGCCGGCCTTGCCCGCGCTAGGCTTCGACGGCCCGCGCGACGGCGATGGTTCATTCCGGCCCGCCCCGCGCGCGGGCTTGGCGTTCGGATGCGGCGGCATCGGCGCGCCGCCCTTGCGCGGCGTGTCGATTTCCTCGGGCAGCACGAGCTTGAAGTCGATGCGGCGGTCCTCGACGGACGCGCGCAGCACCTTCACTCGTACCGTGTCGCCGAGCGACCAGGAGAGGCCGCGACGCTCGCCGGCCAGCGTCTTCCGCGTCGCGTCGAAGTGGTAGAAGTCGTGCGGCAGCATGGTGACGTGCACCAGGCCGTTCACCTTCGACTCCAGCAGCTCGACGAACAGGCCGAAGCTGGTGACGCCGCTCACCACACCATCGAAGTCGCTGCCGACGTGCTGCTCCATCCATGCGCTGCGGTAGCGCTCGTCGACCTCGCGCTCGGCCTCGTCGGCGCGGCGCTCCTTCTCCGAGCAGGCGAGGCACAGCGTGCCCATCTCCTTGTCGCTGTAGGCGAAGTCGCTGGCGCTGCCGCCATTAAGGATGTGCTTGATCGAGCGGTGCAGCAGCAGGTCGGGGTAGCGGCGGATCGGCGACGTGAAGTGGCCGTAGCTCTCCAACGCCAGCCCGAAATGGCCGATGTTCTCGATCGAGTACTGCGCGAGGCTCTGCGAGCGCAGCAACACCGTCTCCAGCAAGGCGGCGTCCGGGCGCTTGCGCACCTTGCGCAGCAGGGTGGTGAAGTCCTTGGGCTCGACCTTCTGCCACGGCGGCAGGCGCAGGCCGAATTCCATCAGGAATTCCAGCAGCTCGGTGTACTTGCGCTCCGGCGGGCGGTCGTGGATGCGGAAGGGCGCCGGGATCTTCTTGCGGATGACAAAGCGCGCGGCCTCGACATTTGCCGCGATCATGCACTCCTCGATCAGCTTGTGGGCGTCGTTGCGCTCCAGCATGCCGGCCTGGATGACCTCGCCTTTCGCATCCAGCACGAAGCGCACCTCACCGGATTCGAACTCGATCGCCCCGCGCTCGCTGCGCGCCTTCGACAGCACGCGGTAGAGCTGGTGCAGGGCCTCGATCTGCGGCCGTAGCGAGCCGAGTTGGACGAGCGCTTCCTCGTCGCCGTCGATGGCCTTGCCGACCGTCGTGTAGGTGAGCCGCGCGTGCGAGCGCATCACCGCCTCGTAGAACTTCGAGCGCGTCACCTGGCCGTCGAAATCGACGCGCATGTCGCAGACGAAGCACAGCCGGTCGACCTTCGGGTTCAGCGAGCAGATGCCGTTGCTGAGCGTCTCCGGCAGCATCGGCACCACGAAGCCAGGGAAGTACACCGAGGTGCCACGCTGCACGGCTTCGGCGTCGAGCGCGGTGCCCGGGCGCACGTAGGCTGAGACGTCGGCGATGGCGACGATCAGACGGAAACCCTTCCCGTCGGCTTCGCACCACACGGCGTCGTCGAAGTCCTTGGCGTCCTCACCGTCGATGGTGACGAGTGGCACGCCGCGCAGGTCGATGCGCTTGGCGGCGACCTCGGCCGGCACCTCAAGCGGCACGGCTTCCGCTTCCTGCAGCGTTTCCGGCGGGAACTCGTGCGGCAGGTTGTGCGTGTGGATGGCGGCCTCGACCACGCGCGAGGCGGTCAGGCGATCGCCAAGCACGACGAGGATGCGGCCGAATGGCGGACGCCCAGGCTCGGGCGGTGCGGTGATCTCGGCGACCACGCGCTGGCCTTCCTTGACGCCGTTGCGCGCCAGCGGTGGGATCAACACCTCCGCGAGGATGCGACGGTCGTCGGGCACCACGTAGCCGATGCCGGCGCGCTCCTCGAAGCGGCCCATCACGCGGGTCAGACGACGCTCCAGTACCTCGACGACGGCGCCCTCGCGGCGGCCGCGGCGGTCGACGCCGGTGACGCAGCCAAGCACGCGGTCGCCGTGCATGGCCTTGCGCATCTCGTTCGGCGGCAGGAACAGATCGTCGCTACCGTCCTCGGGCTTCAAGAAGCCGAAACCATCGGGGTTGGCGATCACGCGGCCAGGAATCAGGTCGAGCCGCTCGGCGGGCGCGAAGCCACCGCGGCGGTTCATCAGCAACTGGCCGTCGCGGACCATCGCGGCGAGCCGCTTGCCCAGTGCGTCGAAGCGGTCGCCGGTTTCGAGGTCGAAGGCCTTCGCGAGTTCGTCCGCGGTGACCGGCCCCGGAGCCGACTTCAGGTGCGCGAGGATCGCCTCGCGGCTCGTGATGGGGTTGTCGTAGCGCTGCGCCTCGCGACCGGCGAAGGGATCGGCGCCGCGGGCGGCAGCAGCCGTGGACGGGATCGCGCTCGAGGCGTCGCTGCCATAGGGGTCGTAGCTGCGGGGCCGGGGCCCCGCGCGCCCGGCACTGCGGGTGGTGTCCGGCATCCACGGGGCTTTCGCCGGCGGCTTGCCCGGGCCGCGGCCGGACGGAGCGCCCGGGCCTTTTCCGGGGCCTTTGCCCTGGCTGCCTTTCGATTTGGTCATGGACGCGAGCATACCGCGCGATGAACGCCGGGCGTTGACATCGACTCGGGCGGCCCTTAATCTTCGCGGCCTTCCAGACGCTTCCCGCGTCGAGAAGCACCTGCCCAGGTGGCGGAATTGGTAGACGCACTAGTTTCAGGTACTAGCGGGTAAAACCGTGGAGGTTCGAGTCCTCTCTTGGGCACCAGATCACGAAGACCCGCCGCAAGGCGGGTTTTCTTTTTCTACTCGTCGAATCGTCCGCGCACGGCTCACCGCGCCAGCAGATCCTCGTGGAACGCGCCGATCTCGCGCTCCGGATGGCGGATCTGGATCTCCAGGATCCACAGCGCGTCGCCGGGTTCATGGCCGATCGAACCGAGGTCCGGCGCCTTGTGGATCGCATGGGGGAAGTCGCCCACGCGATGCCCCTTCACCTCGTGGTTGAGCACCCAGCCCATCGCGGTGGCCTCGCGCTGGGCGAAGGCGTACAGCTCGCGGCCGGTGGGCCGCAGCTCGCGCCAAGCGCTGGCGACACGATCCCACAGCGTTCGGCAATCGGCCGCGCAGGCGTGCATGGCGGGATCGTCGCCGACGACGAAGGTCGTGCCGGCGTCGCCCTCATGCCCGTTCCACACCGCGCCAAGGTCGACGAAGAACAGGTCGCGCTCGCCGAGCACCGCGTCGACCGGCGAAGGCTGCTTCCACGTCAGGCGCGTGTTCGCGCCGACGCGGACGATGTTCGGATGCCAGCGCCGCTCGTAGCCGAGCTCGGCGAGGACATCCCCGGCCAGCGCTTTCGCCTCGCTCTCGCGCATTCCGGGCGCGACGCGCCGGCCAATCGCGTTGACGGCTTCCCAGGTCTTCGCCTGCGCGTGCAGCAGGGCCTCACGGCGGTACGCCGCGCCGGTGCGCTCGTGGGCTTCCACGCTCATGGTCGTGCTCCGGCAGCCTGCGTCCACAGCAGGCGGTTGATCGGCGGCAGGTTGGCGGCGGCCAGCGCCCAGCCGCGCAGGGCAACGGCCGGCAAGGCCGCATTCGAGTACGCGGCGTCGATGGCCTCGAAGGCGCGCGCCGCGAGCACGTTCTCGCTGTGGCGGCGGCGCGCCCAGCGCGACAGCGTCGATTCGGACAGCGCGGCGCGGCGTCGCGAAAGCGCGTCGTCGATGCCGGCCAGCAGCTCGCCGACGTCGCGCAGACCGAGGTTGACGCCCTGCCCGGCCAGCGGGTGGACGACGTGGGCGGCATCGCCCAGCAACGCAATGCGGCCTTCGCGCATGCGCGCGGCGACCTGGCGCTTCAGCGGGAACGCGACGCGCGGAGACTCCAGCGCGAGATCACCAAGCACGCGGTCCGAGGCGCGGGTGATCTCGGCGTTGAATTGCGCGTCGGGCACCGCGGCCAGACGCTCGGCCTCGTCCTGCGGCAGCGACCAGACGATCGAGACGCGATCGTCGGCACAGGGCAGCAGGGCCAACGGGCCGCTGGGCAGGAAACGCTGCCAGCACGTGGCCTCGTGCGGTCGCTGCGGCCGCAGGTAGGCCACAACGCCCTTCGCCGCATAGTCGCGGCCCTCGACATCGATGCCAGCAAAGCCTCGCACCGCGGATCCACTGCCGTCCGCACCGAAGACCCACGACGCGCGCAGACGACGCCCGTCGGCAAGCCGCAGCGCGGCCTCGTCGGCGCCGGTGTCGATGCTTTCGACGGCCGCGTGGATCAGCGGCACGCCGGCGGCCGCCAGCGCGGCCTGCAGGCGGTCGACCAGCAGGCCGTGTTCGCCGATGTGGCCCAGCCGCGGCACGCCGAGCGCTGGCGCTTCGAAGCGCAGCGGCGCGCCGCCGCCGGCGTCCCACACCTGCATCGCCGAGTACGGCTGCGCGCGCGCGCCACGCACCGCCGGCCAGACCTCAAGCGCGGCGAGCAGGGCTTCGCTGTCCGGCGCGATGGCGTAGACGCGCAGGTCAGGCACGTCGGCACGCCACGGCGCCGCAGGCTGCGCCTCGACCACCGCGACGTCGAGGCCGCGGCGCTTCAGCCCCAGCGCCAGCGCGCTGCCGACGATGCCGGCGCCGACGACGAGCGCGTCGAGACCGCGGCGTTCCGCGGCGGCGCTCATGCGGCGTCCCTCGCCAGCGTCGGCACGCGGCCACGGAAACCCATGGCGCCGACGATGAAGCCGGCACGCAGGCCGGCGTCAAGCCGCATCGCCGCGAAGCCGAGGCTGCGCCCGAGGCGATGCAGGGCCGAGTCGCCGGCGGTGATCCGCGCCAGGCCGTCGCTGAAGGCGAGCGTCTCGGCGCGATCCGCGCGACGGCGCTCGACGTGATCGGCGAGCACGGCGGCCGAGCCGCAGTCGGCGCCACCGCCACGGCGCGCTTCGGCCAAAGCGTCGACGAAACTCAGCGCATCGCGCAGGCCGAGATTGAAACCCTGCGCACCGATCGGGTGGATCGTCTGCGCGGCG
>JBOFQO010000296.1:0-5809 GCA_051660925.1 Silanimonas sp.
AAGCTCCAGCCTGACAGCCGACCCTTACTTGTCTTTCTTCACCTCAGTGAACTCGGCATCGACGACGTCGTCGGCCTTGCCCGCCTGCGCACCGGACTCACCGCCGCCCGCATCCGCCGGCCCCGCCGAAGCGGCCGCCTGCACGGACTGCGCGGCCTGCGCCAGCGCCATGGTCTTGGCTTCGATCTGACCCTTGTCGTCGCCCTTCATCGCGGTCTCGAGGTCGGCCAGCGCGGTCTCGATCGAACCCAACTGGTCGCCCGGCACCTTGCTGCCGTGCTCCTTGATCGCCGTGCGGGTCTGGTGGATCAGGCCGTCGGCCTGGTTGCGGGCCTGCACCAGCTCGTGGAACTTCTTGTCTTCCTCGCGGTTCGCCTCGGCGTCCGCGACCATGCGCTGGATCTCGTCCTCGCTCAGGCCCGAACCGGCCTTGATCTCGATCTTCTGTTCCTTGCCGGTCTTCTTGTCCTTGGCCGACACGTGCAGGATGCCGTTGGCGTCGATGTCGAAGGTCACTTCCACCTGCGGCATGCCGCGCGGCGCAGCGTCGATGCCGGCGAGGTCGAAGCGGGCCAGCGACTTGTTGTAGCGGGCCTGCTCGCGCTCACCCTGCAGCACGTGCACGGTCACGGCGCTCTGGTTGTCCTCGGCGGTGCTGAAGACCTGCGAGGCGCGGGTCGGGATCGTCGTGTTCTTCTCGATGATCTTGGTCATCACGCCGCCCAGCGTCTCGATGCCGAGGCTCAGCGGGGTGACGTCGAGCAGCAGCACGTCCTTCACCGAACCGCCCAGCACGCCGCCCTGGATGGCCGCACCGACGGCGACGGCTTCATCCGGGTTGACGTCCTTGCGCGGCTCCTTGCCGAAGAACTCGGCCACCGCCGCCTGCACCTTCGGCATGCGGGTCATGCCGCCGACGAGGATGACGTCGCTGATGTCGCTGGCGCGCAGGCCAGCGTCGTTCAGCGCGAGGCGGCAGGGCTCGATCGACTTCTTGACGAGGTCGGCGACGAGCGCCTCGAGCTTGGCGCGGGTCAGCTTGATGTTGAGGTGCTTCGGGCCCGAGGCGTCGGCCGTCACGTACGGCAGGTTCACTTCGGTCTGCTGCGACGAGGACAGCTCGATCTTGGCGCGCTCGGCGGCGTCCTTCAGGCGCTGCAGGGCCATCGGGTCCTTGCGCAGGTCGATGCCCTGCTCCTTCTTGAACTCCTCGACGAGGAAGTCGATGACGCGGGCGTCGAAGTCTTCGCCACCGAGGAAGGTGTCGCCGTTGGTGGCCAGCACCTCGAACTGCTTCTCGCCGTCGATGTTGGCGATCTCGATGATCGACACGTCGAAGGTGCCGCCGCCGAGGTCGTACACGGCGATCTTGCGATCCTTGGTGTCGCCCTTGTCGAGGCCGTAGGCCAGCGCGGCCGCGGTCGGCTCGTTGATGATGCGCTTCACTTCAAGCCCAGCGATGCGGCCGGCGTCCTTGGTCGCCTGGCGCTGCGAGTCGTTGAAGTAGGCCGGCACGGTGATCACCGCTTCGGTGACCGTCTCGCCGAGGTAGGCCTCGGCGGTCTTCTTCATTTTGCCCAGCACTTCGGCCGAGATCTGCTGCGGCGCCATCTTCTTGCCGTCGGCCGTGGCGATCCACGCGTCGCCGTTGTCGTGCGCGAAGATCGAGTACGGCACGAGGTCGAGGTCTTTCTTCACTTCGGCGTCGGTGAACTTGCGGCCGATCAGGCGCTTCACCGCGTAGAAGGTGTTCTTCGGGTTGGTCACGGCCTGGCGCTTGGCCGAAGCGCCGACGATGGTCTCGCCGTCCTTGGTGAAGGCGACGATCGACGGCGTCGTGCGGTCGCCTTCCGCGTTCTCGATGACCTTGACGTTGCCGCCTTCGATGACGGCGACGCAGCTGTTGGTGGTGCCGAGGTCGATGCCGATGATCTTGCCCATGGGAGTCTCCTGTTCTTCGATTCGTTCGGCGCGCGGCGCCGGTCAGTGATGCTTGGAAAGTGGGTTCGCGGCAGGGTGATTCAAGCCCTCATCACGCGGGGCGCGCCTCTACGGCGTGCCGTGTTCAAGAAACCGTCAGGCGTCGGCCGCCACCACGACCAGGGCCGGCCGCAGCAGGCGTTCGTTGAGCACGTAGCCCTTCTGGAAGACGTCGAGCACGGTGCCCGGCGCGGCATCCGCACTCGGCAGCTGGGTCACGGCCTGGTGGAACTCCGGGTTGAAGGGCTGGCCCTTCGGGTCGAGTTCGGCGAGACCGTTGTCGGCGGCGGTCTTCTGCAGCTGGCGCAGGGTCAGCTCGAGACCTTCCTTCAGCGGATGCGCCTCGCCGCCCGCGGCCTTCAGGCCGGCGTGCAGGCTGTCGAACACCGGCAGCAGCTCGCCAAGCAGTCGCTCGTTGGCGAACTTGCGCGCGCTGTCGACCTCGCGCGCCATGCGGCGGCGCTGGTTTTCCAGTTCGGCGCGCTCGCGCAGGGTCTGCTCACGCAGCTCGGCCAGCGCCATGCGCAGTTCGGCGTTCTCGATTTCCAGCGGGGTTTCGTTCGAGGTGTGCTCGTCCGGCGCAGCGCCGTCGACGCTTTCGGTCGGGTCGACCGGCTCGTGCTCGTGGTTCATGGGTTGTCCAGGCCGCCCGTGGCAGCGGTGAGTTGGCGGCGGTTCGGTGCCGTTCGCCCCGGTTATGGGGCTGGTGTCGCCGGTTTCAAGGCCTGCCCGACGAGCTGGGCGGTGGCCTGCACCATCGGGATCACCTGCTCGTAGGCCATGCGCGTTGGGCCGATCACCCCCAGCACCCCCAACACCCGGCCGTGTACGGCGTACGGCGCCGTCACCACCGTGCAGCCGCCGAAGGGCGCCAGCCCGGTTTCCTCGCCGATGAAGATGCGCACGCCCTGGGCCCGGGCGCAGCGCTCCAGCAGGCCGAGGATCTCGCGCTTCTGGGCAAAAGCATCGAACAGGCCGCGCAGGCGTTCTACGTCGGCCATGTCCGGGCTGCCCATCAGCCGGGTCTGGCCGGCGAGCAGCACGTCGTCGTCGCCTTCCGGCAGCACCTGCTCGGAGAGCTCCACCGCGGCGGCCAGCGTCCGCTCCAGCTCGGAGCGGGCGTCCCGCAGCTCGCGCAGCAGGGCGGCGCGGATGTCGGTCCAGCTGCGGCCGGCGTAGTGGCGGTTGAGGTAGTTCGAGGTCTGTTCCAGCTCGTCCGGACCGTACGGACGACGGGTCTGGATGATCCGGTTCTGCACCTCGTGGTCCATGAACACGATCACGACCAGCACGCGGTGGCCGTCGATCGGCACAAACTCGATGTGGCGGAAGGCGAAGGCCGCGCGCTGCGGCACGGTCACCACGCCCACCGAATGGCTCATCGACGACAGCAGCTCGGTGGCGCCGGCCAGCAGGCCCTGCGTGCCCAGCCCCAGCGGCAGCGCCTCGGCGAGCTGGCGCACCAGGCCCTCGTCGGGCTGCGGCCGCTCGATCAGGCTGTCAACGAACACCCGGTAACCGTGCGAGGTCGGGATGCGGCCCGCACTGGTGTGCGGCGCAGCGACGAGGCCCAGCTCCTCGAGGTCGGCCATGATGTTGCGGATGGTGGCGGCACTGACGTCGAGCCCGGACTGCTTGGCTAGCGTGCGCGATCCGACCGGCTCGCCGTGTTCGATGTACTGGTGCACCAGCGAGCGCAGCAGCTGGCGGGCACGCGGATCAAGGCGGTGGGACGACGGGCTCATGTCGCATAGATAAGTCCGCGAATCCCCGATGGCAAGCGTTGGCGCTGCCATGGCCGGATGCTAGCGTTCGCCCTCGCTCGGCCACTGCCGCCGCGCCCGACGTCTCAAGAGCCCTTCCGCCGCCCCATGCTCACCCAGCTTTCCCTCCGTGATTTCGCCGTCGTGCGCGCCGCCGAGCTGCGCTTCGGCCCCGGCATGACGGTGATCTCCGGCGAGACCGGGGCCGGCAAATCCCTGCTGGTCGACGCCCTGGTGTGGCTGTCTGGCGCCCGTGCCGACGCCGGGATGGTGCGCACCGGCGCCGCCCGCGCCGAGCTGTCGGCCGACTTCACCCTCGACGACGCCCCCGACGCCGCGGTGTGGTTGGCCGAAAACGAGCTCGACGATGACGGCGCCTGCCAGCTGCGACGCGTCGTCAAGGCCGACGGCGGCTCGAAGGCCTGGATCAACGGCCGCGCCGTCAGCGTGAGCCAGCTCGCCGCCCTCGGCGCGCGACTGGTCGAGATCCATGGCCAGCACGAGCACCAGGCGCTGTTGGATCGCGGCCGCCAGCTGGGCCTGCTGGACGCCTTCGGCCGCCTGCAGCCCCTGCTCTCGCCGGTGCAGCGCGCCGCCGCCGAGTGGCAGGCCGCCGATCGCGAACTCGCCGAACTGCAGGAGCGCGGCGACGTTGGCGATCGCATCGACTACCTCGGCCATCAGCTCGACGAGCTCGACCGCGAATCCCTCGCGGGGGCCGACATCGACGCCCTGCTCGCCCAGCACCGCCGCGCCAGCAATGCCGGCGCCCTGCTGCAAGCCTGCGAACGCGCCGGCCTGCTGCTGGGCGACGAGGACGGCGCCGCCGCCGGCATCGGCCAAGCCATCGCGGCCCTCGCCAAGTGGACGGCCGACGAACCGCGGCTGGCCGAGGCCGCGGCATTGGCCGAATCGGCCCGTTTGCAGCTGCAGGAGGCCGGCGGCCTGCTCGACGCCGCCCGAGAAGGCCTCGACCTTGATCCGGACGAGTTGCAGCGCGGCGAGCAGCGCCTGTCGCGCCTGCACGAGCTGGCCCGCAAGCATCGCGTGACCCTGCACGACCTCGAGGCCCGCCGGGACGCGCTGCGCGCCGAGCTGGATTCGCTGCGAGGCTCCGAGGACCGCGTGGCGCGGCTGCAGGCCGAACGCGAGGCCGCGCTCGGGCGCTGGCGCAGCGCCGCGGCGACGCTGACTGACGCGCGGCGGGCCCAAGCCACCGCCCTGAGCACCGCCATCACCGCGCTGATGCAGGAGCTCGGCATGGGCGGCGGCGTCTTCGAGGTCGGGCTGGACGCGCAGGCCGAAGCCCGCCCGAATCCGGCCGGCGCCGAGCGCGCCGAGTTCCTCGTCAGCGCGAACCCCGGCCAACCGCCGCGCCCGCTGCGCAAAGTCGCCTCCGGCGGCGAGCTCGCGCGCATCGCGCTGGCCATCGAGGTGGCCACGCTCGGCCTCGACGACACGCCAACGATGGTGTTCGACGAGGTCGACACCGGCATCGGCGGCGCGGTGGCCGAAATCGTGGGCCAAAAGCTTCGGCAGCTCGGCGGCGGCCGCCAGGTGCTGTGCGTCACCCATCTGCCGCAGGTGGCCGCGCAGGGCCACGCGCACTACCGCGTCGCGAAATCGGTGAGCGGCGACGAGACCTTCAGCCAGCCGGAAAAGCTCGAGGAGTCGGCGCGCGTCGAGGAGATCGCCCGGATGCTGGGCGGCGTCGAGATCACCGCCGCGGTGCGCACCAGCGCGAAGCAGATGCTCGAGAAAGCCAAGCGGGGCTGAGTCGTCGGTGCGGGCCGCCGCGGGATTGCCACGGCCACCGCTTCGGTCCGCGTCGCGCGACGCTCGTCGACCGCTTACTTCCGCTTCTTGCGGACGTAGAGCACCAGCGCGTGCTCTTCGATCTCGTAGCCGTGCTTGGCGGCGATCGCGTGCTGCAGCTTCTCAATCTCGTCGCTGTGGAACTCGATCACCTTGCCGGTGTCGAGGTCGACCATGTGATCGTGGTGCTCGCCCTGGTTCAATTCGTAGACGGCCTGGCCGCCCTCGAAATTGTGCTTCAACACGAGGCC
>JBOFQO010000297.1:0-6775 GCA_051660925.1 Silanimonas sp.
GCGCTGACGCTCTACGAAGGGGCGATCCACATGGTGCAGTCGGTGCCCTACCAGGTCGAGCGCCTCGACTGGCTGGGCCGCAAGGCCTACGTGCGGCGCACCTTCGTCGACTACTACACCGACGCCATCGACCACACCAAGCTCAAGGTGCTGGAGCGCTTCGAGGCCGCGCCGCTCGGCGCCGGCCAATGCGAGACCGGCGAGGTGCACGTGGTGCGCCGCGTGTCGGGCTACAAGAAGATCCGCTTCCACACCCACGAGAACATCGGTTACGGGCCGGTGCAACTGCCCGACCAGGAGCTGCAGACCACGGCGACCTGGTGGCAGCTGCCGCCGTCGATCCTCGAGCCCGCGTTCGTCACGCGCGAGCAGGCGTTGGCCGCTTTCCACGGCGCCGGCCATGCGCTGCACTGCGTGGCCCAGCTCGCGGTGATGGCCGAAGGCCGCGACCTTCAGAAGTGCGTGGACGACGCGCATCCCGACGGCCGCTTCCATCCGGCGCTCTACCTGTTTGATGCCTACCCCGGCGGCATCGGCCTCTCGCAGCCGCTGTTCGAGCGCCGCGTGGAACTCGTGAAGCGCGCTCGCGGCCTCGTCGCCGCCTGCCCCTGCACGCGCGGCTGCCCGGCCTGCGGCGGGCCGGTCGCGCCGCCGTCGCAGGACGAAGCCGAAACGCCGACGCGCGCCGCGCAGCGCCTGCTCACACTGTTCGAGGCCGCATGAGCGCCGCACTCGACTGGCTGAAGCAGCAGCGTCGACCGGCGGTTGCGCCGCTGCCGCCGCCGAGCACGGCGCCGAAACCGACGCCGCGCACCGACGATTGGCAGGACGTGTTCGACACCCTGCGCCGCCTGCGCGAGCGCGGGCCGCGCAAGATCGCGACGATGGCTTCGACGGGCGGCGCGCCTGTCGACCGCGCCCTGCACGGCGAGGAAATCGCGCCCGGCCTGTGGCGCCGTGAGCAGCGTCGGCCCTGGCCGATCGCACCGACGTCGATCGAACTTGGCGAACTCGCGACCCCCTCGCCCGCCGCACACCGCCGCGGCACGGTGCCGCTCCCCGAGACCGTCGAGGCCTCGCGATTGGCGTTCTTCGACACCGAAACCACCGGCCTCGCCGGCGGCACCGGCACGCGGGCCTTCATGGTCGGGCTGGCGCGATTCACGCCCGAGGGCCTCGCGATCACGCAGTTCACCACGGCGACGATGGCGGCCGAAGCACCGATGCTGCGCGCCGTGCTGGAGGCCTTGGGCGACAACGCCGTGCTCGTCAGCTACAACGGCAAGAGCTACGACCGCCCGCTGCTCGGCACGCGGCTGCGGCTGTCGCGCATCGCGGATCCGCTGTCGCGCTTCCCGCACCTCGACCTGCTGCACCCCACGCGTCGCCGGCTGCGCCACGCCCTGCCCGACTGCCGGCTGGCCACGGTCGAACGGCGCTGGCTGGGCATCGTCCGCGACGACGACTTGCCCGGCAGCGAAGCACCGGCAGCGTGGCTCGGCTCCCTGCGCGGCGGCAGTTCGGCCCTGCTGCGTCGCGTTGGTGAACACACCGCGCAGGACCTCGCGAGCCTCGCCGCACTGCTGCTGAAGCACCTCGAACCGGACGAACCGCGCGGCTAGACTGGCGCGCATGCAGAACGTCGCCCCTCACGTCATCCGCCTCGACGGCCTCGCCAACGCTGACTTCCTGTCCCGCTACGCCGCGCCCGGCCGGGTCGGCCTGTGCGGGGGCTCGGACACCGTGACCATGGCGATCCGCCGCGCGCAGGGCTTCGTCACCGAGGACGGGCATCGCAGCCCCTGGTCGCACGCCTTCCTGTTCACCGGTGAGCGCGCCGACGGACACCATTGGGTCATCGAGTCCGACCTCGACCTTCGCTCGCGCCACCTGCGGCTCGGCGCGCAGGAGAACCGGCTGGAGCGCTACTTCGATGACGAGGCCTTTCCCAACCTCGCCGTCCTCGATTTTGGGCTCGACGCCGACCGCACGCGTCGGGTGCTGTGCCAGGCCCTCGACCTCGTCGCCGGCGCCTCGCACTACTCGCTGAAGGAAATCCTCGGCACCCTGTTCGCGCTGCCGTCGTCGTCGATGCGCAGGCGCCGCAACCTGCTGGCCTCGGAGGGCGCGCTGTACTGCTCGGCGATGGTGCAGCACTGCTTCGACGCCATCGACCTGCGCTTTCGCCCGCACATCCACGGCAAGAACCTGACACCGCACGACATCGCCCGCGCCGAAGCGCCGCATACGGCCTGGCAGCTGATGCGCGAGCCGCAACCCGGCGGCAAGACGCGGCTGAGACGCTACCGCGAAGCCTCGCAGGCCCTGTTGGCGGCGATGTCGGTCTGAGCGGGTCGGTCAAGGCCGTACCAGCGACTGCCGTTCGTGGCGCCGATCAGCGCATCGGCCCGGCGATCACCCGCAGGTCGTAGACGATTTCGACGTCACCCTCGACGGCGGTCGCGTCGAACAGCCGATGCGCCGCCGCCAGCATCGGCGCGCGTCGCGGATGGTCGGCCGCCGGCGTGTACGACGATGACAGCAGCCGCGCGATGAAGCCCTCGCGGTCGAGGCGCTGCGCGTTCGCCAGCGTGAGCTCGCGCCAGCCCGACGGGCCGAAGTAGGCCGCCAGCCGTGACGGGTCGCGATGGTCGTGCCGCACCTCGGCGTAGTCGGTGCCGAACTCGAGTAGCAGCGCCTCGTAGCCTTCGAGGAAAGCTGAGCCGGCAAGACGGCGCTGGTTCCACACCAGCGCCGCACCTGCGGCCTGCGGCGACAGCACGCGCCGTGTTTCGACACGCGCCCGTGCGGGATCGAACCAGTGGAAGGCCTGTGCCGCGACGATCGCCTCGACGCTGGCGCCCGGCAATCCGGTGGCCTCGGCCGTGCCGTCCAGCCAGCGCACGCCGGACTCGTCGACAAGCAGCCGCTCGCCGGCCTCGCGCATCGCCACGTTCGGTTCGACGGCGATCACGTCGAAGCCCGCCTGCCGAAGCGCGATCGTCGACAGCCCGGTGCCGGCGCCGAGGTCGGCGACGCGCGCCGGCGGCACGAGGCCGATCAGCTCGCGCAGCGCGGAGGCCAGCGCGTCAGCCGGATAGCCTGGCCGCGCGCGCACGTAGTCGGCGACGCGGTCGGAGAAGCGGGCTTCCGGCGCCGGTGTCATCCGGCGAACCGCGCCGCGGCCCGCGCCACCTCGGCGCCCACGGCGAGCACCGCCTTGCGCTGACGCTCGTCGACAAGCTCTCCAGGGGCGTCGAAGGCGGCATCGGCGCGACCGACGGCGACCTGCGACGGCGCCACCCACAGGCCGAGCTTCGACAGCGCGTCGCGCGTCACCAGCAGCGAGCGCAGCCCGCCCAGCGCGCCCGGTGACGCCGAGCAGATCCCGGCCACCTTGCCGTTGAACAGCGCGGTGCCCGGGCGGCCGTCCGCCTGCGCTCGCGACATCCAGTCCAGCGTGTTCTTGACCAGCGCCGGCATCGAGCCGTTGTACTCGGGCGTGGCGATCAGCAGGCCCGCGCAGGCGGCCATCCGCGCCTGCAGCGCGCGCACCGCCGCCGGCATGCCCTCGGCTTCGATCTCGGCGTCGTAGACCGGCAGGCTGAACTCGCGCAGGTCGATGCGGTCGACCTCGGCACCGGCGTCTTCGGCGCCGCGCGCGAGCGTCAGCAGCAGTTTGCGATTGAAGGACTCGCGGCGGAGGCTGCCGGCGAACGCGAGAAGGCGGGCGGTTTCGGGCATGGCGGCGTCCTCGGGGTCTGGCGGATCACCCCACCGGCGGCGCTCCGGCTGGGCCTGGCTTGCCAACGTAGTCCTCATGCGCACGCAGCGAACGCAGCGGCATCAGCGTCTGCGCCAGCACGCCGCTGGGCACGGTTTCCAGCTTCAGCACGCCATATTCCTGCGGCCATTCGCCGCGCGGCGCGCGCTTGAAGGTGCCCATCAGCATGTCGACCAGCGGCAGGTGGATAGCGTAGTTGCGGTCGACCCAGTCCGGATCGCGCACGTGGTGCCAGTGGTGGTAGCGCGGTGTCACCAGCACATACTCCAGCCAGCCGAAATCGATACGCAGATTGGCGTGAGCGAGCACCGCCTGCAGGCCGACGAGGATCACGTAGGCGTTCAGCGCCTCGGCCGAGAAGCCCGCCAGCACCAGCGGCGTCAGCACGGCGCTGCGCGTCAACAGCACCTCGACAATGTGCGTGCGTGAGCCGGCCAGCCAGTCCATGTGCCGGCTCGAGTGGTGCACGGCGTGGAAGCGCCACAGGAACGGAATCCGGTGGTAGGCGCGATGCAATCCGGCCTGCGCGAGGTCGGCGAGGAGGACGGCCAGAAGGAACTGTAGCCACAGCGGAAGCGACTGCACGTTGGCCTTCAGGCCTTCGTTCGCGACGAGCGAGTCCATCGCCGTCGTCGATGCCGTCGCCGCGATCAGCAGGAACTGCACCGCGACGTGGCTGATGAAGTAGTACGTGAGGTCGGTGCGCCAGCCCGGCCGCAACGGCGACATCGGCCGCACTGCCAGCAGGCGCTCGATCGGCACGAACACGATCGTCGAGAAGAACAGCGAGATCACAAACCAGTCGAGACCCAGCGAGTACGGCGTCTGCGGGATCGTCTCGAACTGCACGGAGGCGCCGCCCAGCAGCACGGCCAACGCGGCGCTGCACACCCCGACGAGGGCTACGCGCCGGCCGCGCCCGCGCAGGATCACCACCGTGCCCATCACGAAAGCCGCGACGATACCGGCCAACAGCAGGTTCCGAGCGAAGGTCTCGCTGTACACCGCGCGGAAATCGCGGCTGGTCAGCAGCTCAGGGAAGTGGAAGCACAGCACGCCGAGCAGCGACAGCACGCCGAGCCCTGCGGACATCGAGGCCAGCCAGGAGCGACGCGGCGCGACGGAGGTCGATGGAGGCGTCGCAGGGGTCGGAGTCATGGCTTAGGTATCCGTCGAGATGTCGTCCCACTCTTGGCCCATGTATCCGACGAGCCAGTTCAGCGCGTAGTGCCGTTCGAGGGCGACGCCGGGCTCGAGTTCTGCCGGGGGAGCCCGCCCATTGATTCGGGCATCAACGAGGGCCCAGCGATACCGATAGATCAGATCCGCCTCGTCAACGACCTCGTCAATGGGGCGCAACCGGGCATCGTCGATGAACTCTGCGGACGTTCGCTCCCTCATGAATCCCACGGCGCGGGGCACATCGCAGATGGCCGCGGGCTTCCCCAAGGCGTCCACGTAGCCCAACGACCAAAGAAGCGTCCACGCCGCCTCATAGCGCCACGTAAACTGAATCCGCTCGTGCTCCGTCGGTGACGGGTTCCGAATGAAGGCGGCTTCGTTTGGCGAGAAATGTGGGCCCAGCCCGTAGTCCGCAACGATCTTCTCAACGACGGGTTGTTCCAAGCCCTCGCCCTTTACCGCCACCACAAGCAAGGCGAGCGCTCGCCAAGCAATCTCTTCCGTCGTTCGACGCGACACGTCGTCCACATCTTCGATGACAGGAAGATGGGCATTGATCGGCACGCCTTCGGCACGCAAACGCGCTTCGGAGCGGGATTTTCGCGCCTGCGAGTCCGTCGTCGCCCGGGCATCCATCGTCATCAGTCGTTCCTTTCGCGCTTCCAGAGGGGGCGTTGCGGCGCAGAGCGCAGCAACCGCAAGCAACGTAGTCGTAGCGAAGGCGCGGAGATTCACCACACCAGATCGTCCGGCACCTGGTACTGCGGATCGGCGTATTCGTCGCTGCCGGGCGGCGCGTTCGGGTCGACCTCAAGCGCGACGGCCTCGGGGAAGATCACCTTGGCCTCCGCCAAGACCTCGGCAGTCACCAGCAGGTAGCGCCCATTGCTCTGCACGACCCCGAGCTCACCGGCGTTCAGCGCCTTCAGCTGCTCGGGCGTCACGTGCACGCGCTTGATCTTGCCGCCGTAGGGGAAATGCCGCGCGTGTTCGGCGGTGGCGTCGTTCAGCGGCTTGCCAACGAGGAAGGCATCGAGCTTCGCTTTGGCCTCACGACGGACGCGCGCCGCCTCCTGCTTGGCCTGCTCGGCGGCGATGCGCTCTCGCTTCTCGGTCTCGGCGCGCAGCGCATAGGCCTTGCCGAGGTCGATCTCCTCCTGCGTACGCGGCTTGCCGCCGCGGTGCTCGGGGCGCGGGCCGCGCGCCGCGCTGGCCGTTCCGCCGCCGCGACGTGCATCGCGATGCGTGTCGCCGCGCGCGCCGGGCCTGCCGCCGCTGGGCTTCGCGTGTGGCGGGCGATCACTGCCCTGCGGCCTCGGTTCTCGCTGGTGCTCGGGCTTGCGCTCGGTGCGCTCGGGCTTCGGCGCCGGCTTGAAGCCGAGACCGAGCAGCTGGTCTTTCAGACTGTCGCTCATACGGATCAGTAATGCGGCGGCGGCGGCTCGCTGGCCGGGTCGGCCATCAGCGCGCGGCGCAGCTGCTTGAGGTCGTCGAGCACGCGGGTCAGCAGCTCGCGGGTTTTCTGGCCTTCGATGCGGGCGTCGGCCAGGGCTTCGGAAAGCTCCTGCATCGCCTGCTCCTGGAAGGCCAGGCGGGTCTCGAGTTCGGTGAGTCGGCGGTCGGCGATGGCGTCGCGATCAGGGCTGGGCATTCGGCTTCGGGGCGAGGAGGCTGCGCCCCCGGCCGATGCCGTAGTACGCGAGGCCCGCCTCTTCCACTTCCTTCGGGTCGTAGACGTTCCGGCCGTCGAAGACGACGCCGGCCCGCAAAGTTTGCCTGATCTCGTCGAAGTCCGGGCTCCAGAACGCC
>JBOFQO010000298.1:0-2728 GCA_051660925.1 Silanimonas sp.
GACCTGCAGGACCGCATCTGCGCGACCCTTCAGACCGAGGACGGCGACGGGCGCTTCGCCGAGGATGCGTGGACGCGCGCCGAAGGCGGCGGCGGCCGCTCGCGGGTCTTGAAGGAGGGCGCGGTGTTCGAACAGGCCGGCGTCGGCTTCTCGGACGTCAGCGGCAACACCCTGCCCGCCTCGGCCACCGCGCATCGGCCCGAGCTCACCGGCGCGCCGTGGCGCGCGGTCGGCGTCTCGCTGGTGATCCATCCGCGCAATCCGTACGTGCCGACCTCGCACGCCAACGTGCGCTTCTTCGAGGCGCGGCCCGACGGCCGCGAGCCGATCTGGTGGTTCGGCGGCGGCTTCGACCTCACGCCCTTCTACCCCTTCGACGAGGACGTGCGGCACTGGCACGCGGTCGCGCGCGACCTGTGCGCGCCATTCGGCGCCAGCCGCTACGCCGAGCACAAGGCCTGGTGCGACAAGTACTTCTTCCTCAAGCATCGCAACGAGTGCCGCGGCGTCGGCGGGCTGTTCTTCGACGACCTGCATGTCGACAGCTTCGAGCGAAGCTTCGCCTACCAGCGCGCCGTCGGCGACGGCTTCCTCGACGCCTACGTGCCGATCGTCGCGAAGCGGAAGCACACGCCCTATGGCGAACGCGAGCGCGAATTCCAGCTCTACCGCCGCGGCCGCTATGTCGAGTTCAACCTCGTCTGGGACCGCGGCACGCTGTTCGGCCTGCAGAGCGGTGGCCGCACCGAGAGCATCCTGATGAGCCTGCCGCCGCGCGTTCGCTTCGAGTACGGGTATGTGCCCGAGCCCGGTAGCGACGAGGCGAGGCTGGCGGAGTACCTGGTGCCGCGACACTGGCTGGCGGACGGCATGCCGCGCAGCGACGGCTGATTCATGGTGTCGACGGCGACGCGGTCGCCCACCCGGTGGCTGCCGGAGTCGACAACACCCAGCCTTTGACCACCTCCAGCGCTTGCTGCCTGAGCTCCGGGACGGCGGTCGTTTCGAAGCGCTCGCCGAAGCGCGCGGCACCGACCACAGCAAGGCTCGCGTCGTCGGGCGAGCGCACGCCGGTGCCAAGCCCGTGCGCCTCAAGCACGCCGCCGCGGACGAGTCGCGCCAGCAGCGAATCGCCAGCCAGGGCTGAGCGGAAGCCGGGTCCGCGGCAGTCCAACGCCAGCCCGACGTCGACAACGGTGGCCGCGCCGCGGTCGCGCTTGACGATGCGTCCCCCGGCGTCGACGTGGATGCGCCCCGGTTCGAGCGACAGCGCAGGGTCGCCATCGAGGGTCGCGCGGACGTCCGGCGCCATGCGATGGCGATGGCGGTTCCATACCCCGAACGCGTGGCGCAGCAGGCGGCGCTGCTCATCGGGCGCGAGCGCCGACCAGCGCGCATGGGTGTCGGCGCGCAGCGCGTCGATGACGGCGCGCCATGGATGCCTCGCGCCGATCCGGCGCAGGACGCGGACGACCTCGCGGGCGCTGGCAGCCTCGTCCAGTGCGTCATCGAACCGTTCGCGCACTTCGGGATCGAGCGGCGCGGCCGGCGCGTGCGCCTGCGACCAGCGGCCGCCGGGCGACACGACACGGATACGGCCGGCATAGCCACGCTCGCGCAGACCCAGGACCATGTCGACCGCGGTGAGCCCGCTGCCGACCACCAGCACGGCGTCGCGCACGCCCAGCGGAATCGGCCCTTCGCCGAGCGAGCGCCACCATGCCCATGGATCGGCGACCCAATGGTGCGGCGCATTCGGCATCGGCATGCCGGCCGGCATGCCGAGGCACAGTGCGATGCGACGAGCGTGAGTGGTCCGCACGGTGTCGGCGACGTGCGCGGCATCGTTGACCCGTGCGCCGATGCTCGCGCCGGAACCGTCGTCGCTCACCTCGTCAGACGTAAACGTCAAGCGCCAGCCAGCATCGCTGCGCGCGATGTCGTGGACCTCGCCAAAGCGCTCGTCGGCGCCACAACCGGCCGCGCGCGCGGCCATGTACTCACCGAACCAGCGCCGCGGTACGAACTGCCCGGGTTCGACGCCGCGCTGCGGATGCTCGCGGCGCAGCCAGTCGAAGAAATCGACCGGCGCACTGGCGTCGAGGCCCATGCGCTCGACCGGCACGTTCAGGCGATGCACGAGGCTGTTGCCGCCGAAGGCGGAAAGAAAGCCGCGCGCGATGTCCGCGGGTCCCCGGCACCACAGCACGCGCCAGTGCGGAGCGAGCGAACGCGCCGCGAGCACGGTGGCCAAGCCCGCCGGACCACCGCCCACCACGGCGAGATCGTGGGCGCCCGCGCCGAAGGGCATCAGGACAAGGGCCCGTCGCGGTCCGACGACGACGCCGGGCGTGCGGCGCTTCGCGCGGCGATGTCCGCATGGATGCGCTGCAACGCGACCGAACCGTTGCGTTCGAGGAAGAACGGAAAAAGCGCGTGCACGCACAGCAGGACGGCCGCCCACACGCAGCGTGCGGCGATGCAAAGGGCGAAGCGGGCGTGCGCGATGTAAGACTCGCCGACGTCGGCAAGATGGCGCGCATACCAGCGGCGCGAAGCGGGAGAAGGCGAAGGCATGGCGGCCTTATGCCACATTCGACCTTCGCCGGAAATTAAAAGCCCCGCGAGCCAGGGGAGACTCGCGGGGCAGGTGAGGCGACAGAAGGGGAGGTCTGGCGCCTCGGTGTGGGTCGACCAGGGGAGGGATCGATTCCACGGCAACGGACGT
>JBOFQO010000299.1:0-8898 GCA_051660925.1 Silanimonas sp.
CGCGCGGCCGTGGGGGGCTTCCCGAAACGCATCGCCCACGTTGACCTGCTGCCGGCCACCGACAACACCGAGCTGCTCGGTCGCCTGCGCGCCGAGTTCGCCTTCGAGGTCGGCGACCTCGACGAGGAGCCCGCGCACGACTACGCCAAGGACCCGCGCTTCGACTGGCTGCTCGACACACTGAACGCCCTCGGCGGCGAAAAGGCGCTGGTGCTGTGCCGCTCGCGCGCCAAGGTGCAGGCCATCGAGGAAGCCCTGCGGTTGCGCAGCGGCCCGGCCGTCGCGCGCTTTCACGAGGACATGAACCTGCTGCAGCGCGACCGCAATGCCGCCTACTTCGCCGACCCCGACGGCGCACGCGTGCTGATCGCCTCGGAAGTCGGCGCCGAAGGCCGCAACTTCCAGTTCGCCCAGCACCTCGTGCTGTGGGACCTGCCGCTGCACCCGGACATGCTCGAGCAGCGCATCGGCCGCCTCGATCGCATCGGCCAACCCGGCGACGTGCACATCCACGCCGCTGCGGTGGCCGGCAGCGCCCACGAGGTCCTGCTGCGCTGGTACCACGAAGGCCTCGATGCCTTCCGCAGCGTCGTTCCGGACGGTCGCGAGCTGCTGCGCCGCTTCGTCGAGGAGCTCGTCGGTCTGGCCGAAGCCGACCCTGTTGGCCGCGAACCGGCCCTCGATCTGCTGCTGGCCGAAACGCGCCGCGCGCACGCGGAACTTTCCGAGCAGATCGCCCGTGGCCGCGATCGCCTGCTTGAGCGCGCCAGCCAGCGCGCCGACACCGACGAACTGCGCGCCGCGCTGGCGGCCGACGACGCCGATGCCGCGTCGCAGGAGGCGATGCTCGAACTGCTGGAAGCCTTCGGCGTCGAGAACGAGGCGCTGGGCGAAGGCCGCGTGCTGCTCGACCCCGAGTACGTCACGGTCGACGGCTTCGACGCGCTGAAGGGCGGCGCCCGCGAAGCCACGTTCGACCGTCGACTCGCGCTGTCGCGCGACGACCTGCTGTACCTGCGCGCCGACCACCCGCTGATCCTTGGCGCACAGGACCTGATGCTGAGCTCGGAGCTGGGCAACGCCTGCCTGCTGATCGACGAGACCCTGCCGCCGCGAACGGCGCTGCTCGAAGCCGTCTACGTGCTGGAGTGCATCGCCGACAACACGCTCAACATCGCGCGCTTCCTGCCACCGACACCGCTGCGCGCGACGGTCGACTCGCGGCTGCAGCGCCGTGAGGACTTCGTGCCGGACGCCGATTCTGCGGCCAAGGCGGGCGATCGCCAGTTCGACCTCTCGCCGATGCGCAAGGTGCTGAACAGCCTGGTGCCGCCGATGCTCGGCGCCTGCGAGACGGCCGCGCGTCGCGACGCCGCCAGCCTCATCGCCGAAGCCTCGGAAGCGGCGGAAGTGCGGCTCGGCAGCGAGATCGCGCGCCTTGAGGCGCTGGCCAAGGTGAATCCCGCCGTCAGCGACGCGGACGTGCAGGTGCTGCTCGACGAACGCGAAGCCGTGCGTGCCGCGTTGCCGGGCGCGCGGCCGCGATTGGATTCCGTGCGACTGGTGACCAGTCCGGATTTCCTGCTGCTGCGACGCTGAGCTCCGTGCGGCAAAACGTCGCGGAGACCACTCCGCGGCGCCATCCGCGCGTTGGCGCTCAGCGCACCGAACGCAACGTCGGTCGACGCTTTCGGAACGGCGGATCGCCGCGCCAGTAACGCATGATCAGAAAGGCGCCGAGCATGCCGCCGAGATGCGCGAAATGCGCCACACCACCGCCCCGCGACGTCAGCCCCATGAACAGGGACAGGCCGGCGAGGATCATCACCAGGTACTTCGCCTTGATCGGCACCGGCGGGATCAGCAGCATCAGCTTCTGGTCGGGGTACAGCATTCCGTAGGCGAGCAGCAGGCCATAGGCGAGGCCCGAGATGCCCAGGGCGGGCCCCGCCGGGAACACGTCGAGCAGGCCGAAGAGCAAATGCACGATGCCCGCTGCCAGCACGCAGGCGAGGACAAACTGGATGTAGCGGCGCGTGCCCCACTGTGTTTCCAGCAGCGCACCGAGCATCCAGACCATGAAGGCGTTGAAGAACAGGTGGATGAAGTCGCCGTGCAGCGCGGCATAGGTCACGAGCTGCCACGGCAGGAAGCCACCGCCGCCGAAACCTTCGCTACCGATCGGCCAGAGCGCGAACCAGCGTTCAACCACGCCCCCCCCGAGCCACTGCAGCGCAAAGGCGCCGGTCAGGATCCAGAGCAGGTAGAGGGTAACGGGCGGCAGTTTCGGCACGGGGGCCTCGGCGGCATAGCGGTTCGGCGGATGATAGCCGCGGCTGAAGAGCGCGGGGTCTGCGCCGCGTCAGCGCTTGCCGCGCGGCGTCTTCGGCGGCGGCGTGCCCCGCCGGGCCTTCGGCGCGCTTGGCGGCGGCGCCCAAAGCAAGGCGTCAAGCGTCTCAGCCGCTGACTTGCGCACCGTACGCACGCGTCCGTTCGCGACGATGACACCCTCAGCCCGCAGGCGCGCCGACTGCTCGGCGAAGCCCGCGCTGTCTGGCGGCATCGCGATGCGCCCGTCCGAACGCAGCACGCGATGCCAGGGCAGGTTGGGGTCGGAGTTCTCGGAAAGCACGCGCGCCACCAGCCGCGCACCGCGCGGGAATCCGGCCAGCCGCGCGACCTCGCCGTAGCCGCGCGTCTCACCCTTCGGAATGGCGCGGATGACGGCCAGGATGGCCTTCGCGTTCGTCGTCATGGTCATGGCGCTACCATACCCACCCCAGAGGATTCCGCCATGCAGAACTTCGAACAGATCCGCGGCCACGTGCAATCGCACTTCCGCATCACGACGAACGACCCGTACGTGCTCTGCGTCGAACTGTCGCTGGACGGCGGAACGCGCCATCAGAGCGTCTTCCTCGCCGAGATCGAGGACGACGACGGCCGCCAACTGCTGCGTGCCAGCACCATCATCGCGCCGATCACCGGCGTCGACGCCCGCCGCATGCTCGCTTACAACTGGCACTCGCGCGTCGGCTGGCTGGCCATCGGTGAACTCGACGGTGTTCCCTATCTGCAGCTGTGCGAGAACCGCCCCTACGCCGCGCTCGATGGCGCCGAGATTGACCGCTTGGTGCTGGAGATCGGCGGTCAGGGTGATCGCATGGAACGCCTGCTGTCGGCCGGCGGCGACCTGCTCTAGCCCATGCTCGAACTCCTGCTGATCCTCGTCCTCACGCTGGCGAACGGCTTCTTCGCGATGTCGGAGATGGCCGTGATGACCTCGCGCAAGGCCCGGCTCAAGCAGCTGGCGAAGGACAGCCGCGGCGCACGGATGGCGCTGGAGCTGGCCGAGCATCCGGAAGGATTCTTGTCATCGGTGCAGGTCTGGATCACCCTGCTCAGCCTGCTGCTCGGCTACTTCGGCGCCGAGACCTTCGCCGTCTACCTCCGCGCGCCGCTGCTTGAAACCGGGCTCGGCGCGAAATGGGCGGGGTGGGTCGCCTACGCCGTGAGCTTCTCGGTGATCCTCTACGGCTCCGTCGTCTTCGGCGAGCTGGTGCCGAAGCGCATCGCGACGCTGTACCCCGAGCGCATCGCCTCCCTCGTCGCGATCCCGATGGGCGTGATGACCCTCATCGCCAAGCCCTTCGTCTTCGTGCTGGCCAGCTCGACGAAGGTTCTGCTGAAGCTGCTGCGCGCCAACAACGCAGACGGCGACCGCGTGACCGAGGAAGAGATCCGCCTGCTGGTCGCCGAAGGTCATGAGCAGGGCATCATCGATGCCGACGAGCGTGCCATGGTGAACCGCGTGTTGCGCCTCGGCGACCGCAGCGCCGCCAGCCTGATGACGCCGCGCATGCGCATCACCTGGCTCGACGCCAACGCCTCGCTTGAGGACAACCTCGCCACGATGCGAGAGACCCCGTACTCGCGCTACCCGGTCTACCGGGGCAGCGACACCGAGGTGCTCGGCATCCTCGAAGTGAAAAGCCTCACCGGGCGGCTCGGACAGGGCGGCAGCGTCGACCTGTTCACCACGCTCAAGCCCGCGCTGTTTGTCTCGGAGTCCACCCAGGCCATGCGCCTGCTCGAGATCTTCCGCGAGGAGCAGCAGACGATGGCGCTGGTGGTCGACGAGTACGGCGAAGTGATCGGCACCGTCACGGCGAGCGACCTGCTCGGCGCGGTGATCGGCCGCGGGCAAGCGCCGCACGAGGCGAGCGACGAGGAGCCGTTGCTGGTGCAGCGCGACGACGGCAGCTGGCTCGTCGACGGCCGCCTGCCGAGCGACGAGATCCGCGAACTGCTCGGCGTCAGCGCCCTACCCGGCGAAGAAGACCACGATTTCCACACCATCGCCGGCATGGTGATGGCGCAGTTCGGCCGTATCCCCGACACCGGCGAGCACTTCACCTGGGAGGGCTGGCGCGTCGAGGTCGTGGACCGTGACGGCGCCCGCATCGACAAGCTGCTCGTGGCGCGCGTCGAGCGCGACGAAGACGCCGAGGCCTGACCGCCGCGCATGGATGACGGGCTGACCACGCAGAAGCTCTTCGAACGCATCGCGCGTGACCACCCCGGCACCATTCCGCTCGGCGACCTGTTGGATGCCTTCAGCGAACGCGCCTTCGGCCTGTTCCTGCTGCTCGCCATCCTGCCGGCCTTCCTGCCGCTGCCGGCAGGCGCCGGGGCGATCAGCGGCCCGCTGGTGTCGCTCGCAGGGCTGCAGCTGATCGCTCAGGCTGAACATCCCTGGCTGCCCCGCTGGCTGCAGCGCCGACCGGTGTCGACGGCCTCGCTGGATCGCTTCCGCGCGCGGCTCGCGCGGCCGCTCGCCTGGCTGGAGCGCGTGAGCCGGCCGCGCTGGCCGGCGATGATCGACCACGCGGCCGCGAAGGCCACGAGCGGCGCGCTGCTGGTGCTGCTCGGCGGCCTGTTGGCGCTGCCCATCCCGCTGACGAATTACCCCTTCGGCCTGGTGCTGCTGGTGTTCTCGGTCGCGCTGATCGAACGCGACGGCCGCACGCTGGCCCTGGCCTGGGCGTTGGGCGTGGTCGAGCTGCTGGCCGTCGCACTGTTCGTCGACGACGTGGCCAAGGCCGTCGTGAGCCTCGGCGAACGCGTCGCCGCGTGGTTCTGAACACTCAGCCGAACAGCCGCCCGATGTCCTCTTCCGGCAGCGGACGCCCGAGGTAGAAGCCCTGACCCAGCGGGCAGCCGCGCTCGCGCAGGAGGTCGTGCTGGCCCTCATTCTCGATGCCTTCCGCCACGACGGTGACGCCGAGCGAGTGGGCCATCGCGATAACGCCCGTGGTGAGCGCAAGGTCATTGGGATCACGCAGCAGATCGGTGACGAAGCTGCGGTCGATCTTCACGCCGTCGACCGGCACGCGGCGCAGGTGCGAGAGGCCGGAGAAGCCGGTGCCGAAATCGTCCAGCCAGACGCCGACGCCGATCGCACGCAGGCGCGTGAATGCCGCCGTCGCCTGCGCCTCGTCACGCAGGATGGCTGTCTCGGTGAGCTCGAGATGCAAGCGGTGCGGGTCAAGGCCGGTGCGGCGCAGCGTGCTTTCTACCGTTTCCGGCAGGTCGCCCAGCGAGAGTTGGCGCGGCGAGACGTTGATGGCGACGAAGGGCGCGCGCGTGCCGCTCGGCACTGGCCAGCGCACTGCGGCGCGCATCGCTTCCTCGAGCACGCGGTGGCCGATCACCTCAACCTGGCCGCTGTCCTCGGCGATCGCGATGAAGATCGACGGCGGCACCAGGCCGAGTTCCGGATGCGTCCAGCGCAGCAGGGCCTCGGCGCCAACAGCACGGCCGTCGGTGAGGTCGAAGATCGGCTGAAAGGCAAGGCTCATCTCGCCGCGCTCCCAAGCGCCGCGTAGATCGTGCTCAAGCCGGACGCGACGCTCGACCTCCTCGTCCAGCGCGCGCGAATAGAAGCGGAAGCAGCCCTTGCCCGCCGCCTTGGCCTGATACATCGCCATGTCGGCGTTCTTGACCATCTGCGCGGCCGACGCGGCATCATCGGGGAACACGGTGATGCCGATCGAGCCGGAAACCACGAGGTCGCGGTCGTGCAAGGCCATCGGCGCATTGATCGCGGCGAGGATGCGCCGCGCCAGCTGCTCAGCGCGCTGTCGCACGTTCGCCTCCGGGAACAGCACGACGAACTCGTCGCCGCCGAAGCGCGCCAGTTCGGCCGCATCGATACCTTCCTCCGCACAGGTACGGCGGATACGCGAAGCCACGTCGACCAGCAGCTCGTCGCCCACGTGGTGCCCGAGCGTGTCGTTGACGCGCTTGATGTCGTCGAGGTCGATGAACATCAGCGCCAGCTCGCCGCTGCTGGCCTGCAGCGTCAGCAGCCGCGACTCGAGCGACTCGCTCAACGACAGGCGGTTGCCGAGGCCAGTGAGCGGGTCGGTGTAGGCGATGCGGCGGATGTCGCGCTCGTGGCGCGCAACGGAGTCGGCCATCCGCGAGAAAACCCGCGTCAGGTCGCCGATCTCGTCGTTGCGCGCGTCGAGCAACCGCGCCTCGCTGTAGCGGCCGGCTTCGACCGCCGCCGCCGCCTGAGCCAGTGCGCGGATCGGCTTCAGCACGTTCCGGCGCAGGGAGTACAGACCGATGAGGCCAAAGCCCGACATCAGCACGAGGCCCATGAGCAGCCAGCGAACGTGCGCCGCGCGCGTCTGCGTCAGGCCTTCTTCGACGGTGCCACTCCACGCTTGCGCCGCGCGAGCGCCCTCCTCCATCGACAGGCCCAGCCGCACCCAGCCGACGCGCTGCTCGCCGAGACGCACCGGCGCGCTCAGGTGCAGCAGACCATCAACCCAATCCGCCTCGATCCCGCCACGCAGCGGCGCGGCCGGCGCGGCATCCCCCATGACCAGCGCCGGCATCGGTTCGCCAAAGCGCGCGATGTCGCGGCTGCCGTCATGGACGATCCGCCCCTGCGCGTCGGCCACCAGCACATACACCACGTCGGCTTGCTGGCCGGTGTTGCGTGCGTATTCGCCGATGCGGTCGAGGTCCAGGAAGTACAGCGGATTGGCGACCGCGTTGGCGAGCTGGTTGGCCAGCGCCGATCCCCGCTGCTGCAGGCCGTCGCGCACCACTTCAAGCACGAGGGCATCGCCGCCTTCGCGCATGGCGACAAAGCTGCGCTGCTCACGCCAGATCAGCCCGGCGAAGATCAACGCAACGGTGCCGACGCAGAGCAGCACCCAGCCCAGGAGCTGGGCGCGCAGGGTCCAGCGGAATCTCACTCGATCGCCTCCCGGGTGCGGCGTGCGGCCTCGGAGAGCACGTCGAGCGCGGCGGCGTCGGCAGGCGTCACTTCGACGAAGCGCGTGGTGCCGAAGAAGCGCCGCAGAGCGGGCGCCGCCTGCGGGTCAACGGAGGCCTGCAGCAACACCTCGCGCAGGCGCTCGCGGATGCGCGGGTCGAGATCGGCGCGGACCAGCTCCATCGCTCGCGGCGCGCTCATGCTGCGCCCGACCACGCGCAGCGAGGCCGCGCGCGGGTCGCGCCGTTGCAGTTCGGCGAGGTCGACGTCGCTGAAGGCGCCGGCATCGACCACGCCTTTCAGTACCCAGGTCGCAATGTTGGCCTCGGTGTTGCCGAAGACGTAGCCGACGCCGCCAGCGCGAGGGCGGTCGACCGGGGACGGCAGGATCTCCATCGGCACCCCGGCATCGAGCAGGGTGATCGCCGGCAGCAGGTAGGCGCTGGTCGAAGCCGGGCTCTGCAGCGCCAGGCGGCGGCCGCGAAGGTCGTCGAGGTTGCGCACCGACGAGTCATCGCGCACGAACAGCAGCGATCGGTAATGGCTCACACCGTCGCGCTCGGTCAGCAGCAGCACCGGCGCGCTGGCGCGATTGATCAGGGTGAGCCCGGTAGCCGCGGTTTCGGTGACCCAGTCGACGCGCCCGTGGCGCAGGTAGCTGGTCATCCGCGAGGCGTCGCGCGCCATCAGGATGCGGCCTTCGCGGATGCCCACATCGGCCATGCGCGGCACGACGTAGTCGAGCAGCGGCTTCAGCTGGTCGTGGTGACGCTGGGGATCGTCGCTGATGCGGCCGAGGACGAGGACCCCGGGGTCGGCCGAGGCGGCGGACGCCAAGGCCATCAACACCATCATTGCGAATGCGTGGAACCGTTTCCGCTCGTCCATCCTCGACCTTGACACCGGCTAACCGCCCGAGTGTGACACGACTTGACGATTATTGTGGTTCTCGGGATCCGGCGAGACGGGCCATGCGCTGGGCATCGGCCAGGATGCCGTGCAGCACACGGACTTCGCGCTCATCCGGTGCCGCGCGCAGGAACAGCCGACGCAGCCGGCGCATCACCGTGACGCCGCTGCGGCCCTTGTGAAAATCGATGTCGTGCAAGGCCTGGTCAAGGTGCGCGAAGAAGCGCTCCATCTCGTCATGGGTCGCCGGCGGGCGCTCGTCGAGCGGATCGCGCGTGGCCTCCACGCCCTGCCCGGCCATCGCCGCGAGCCGCAGTTCGTAGGCCAGCACCTGCACCGCCTGCGCGAGGTTCAGCGAGCTGAAATCCGGATCCGTCGGAATGCACACGGAAGCGTGACAGAGCTGCAGCTCGGCGTTCTCAAGGCCAGTGCGCTCGGGACCGAACACCAGCGCGACCTCGCCGTGGCGCGTGGCTTCCAGCAGGCGCGCCGCTGCCTCACGCGGAGACAGCTCGGGCATCGGCACGGCGCGCTGCGTTGCCGTGCTACCGAGCACCAGGGTGCAGCCGGCCACGGCGTCCGCCAGTGAGGCCGTGATCCGCGCGCCATCCAACCGGTCGTCGGCGCCGGCCGCCAGCGCCGTGGCCTCGGTGTGCGGGAACTTCTCGGGGGCCACGAGATGCATCGCGCCGAAG
>JBOFQO010000300.1:0-9761 GCA_051660925.1 Silanimonas sp.
TCAACTACGCCAACGCGGAGGAGATTGCCAAACTGCTGACCGACGGCAGCAAGTCCGGACAGGGTGGCGGCGGTGGCCAAAATGTTGAGCGCGGCTTCCTGTCGTCGCGCGGTAGCGTCAGCTTCGATACGCGCTCGAACACCTTGCTGATCGCCGACACGGCCAAGAAGGTCGAGGCCATCCGTGAGCTCGTTGAGGTTCTCGACCGGCCGGTGGACCAGGTGCTGATCGAGGCCCGCATCGTCATCGCCCAGGAGAGCTTCGCCCGCGATATCGGCGCACGCTTCGGTGTCAGCGGCCAGGAGAGCGACGTCATCACCTCCGGCAATGTCGAGAGCAACCGCGGCTACCTGAACCAGGTCGCGCAGAACAATGCGGCCCTGGCCCGTTACGAGGCGGAGTTGGCGGACTTCAACAACGGGCTCACCACGACGCGCCCGACCCGCCCGACGCTGACGCTTCCGGGCTTCAGCCAGGTGCTCAACACGGCCTTCCCGGCGCGTGCCGGTGCCGGCGCGATGGCGTTCACCATCCTTGGCAACAACCTCGACCTCGACATCGAGCTGTCGGCGCTGCAGTCCGAAGGGCGCGGTGAGGTGGTTGCCAACCCGCGCGTGATCACCGCCAACCAGCGAGAAGCGGTGATCAAGCAGGGCGACGAGATCGGCTACGTGACCGTCACGGGTGTTGGCGCCAACGCCACGGCCACCGTGCAGTTCAAGGAAGCGGTGCTCGAGCTCAAGGTCACGCCGACCATCACGCAAGACAATCGCGTGTTCCTGAACCTCGGTGTCAAGAAGGACGAAATCGCTGGCTTCATCGAGGTGAATGGCGGCAACGTGCCGCAGATCACCAAGCGCGAGGTCACGACCGCGGTGCTCATCAACAACGGCCAGACGGTCGTCGTTGGCGGCATCTACGAGTTTGAGAAGCGCGAGGATCTCTCGAAGGTGCCCTTCCTCGGTGACGTTCCGGGCCTCGGCAACCTGTTCCGGAATCGCGGCCGCACGTCTGACAAGGCGGAGCTGCTCGTTTTCGTCACGCCGCGCATCCTGAAGGTGGCGGGCGCCGGCCGCTGAGCTGCCCCAGCGATCCCCGGCCTTGCGCCGAGGTGCGATATTCGGAAGACGGGGCTTCGGCCCCGTTTTTCGTTGTAGGGTTCGGAGGAATACGACAGCGTCGAGGGAGGCGGAGGGCGATGAGCACGTCAGAGGTCCGGCTGCAGCCCGGCGAAGCGCTATTCCGCGAGGGCGACGCGCCGACGACGGCCTTCATCCTTGACGAAGGGCAGGTTGAGATCCGCGCGACGCAGCGTGGGCAGTCCGTGGTGCTGGCGGTGCTCGGGCCGGGGGCGATCATCGGCGAAATGGCGGTGATCGATGCGGCGCCTCGCACGGCGACGGCGGTGGCGATTTCCGCATGCCGATTGATTGCCTTGGATCGCGCGCAGATTGCCGAGCGGATTGAGACCGCCGACCCGATCATCCGCGCCCTGCTGCAGGGCACGCTGCAGCGTTACCGGAGCGCGCTGTCGGCACTGCAGGGTGGCGCGGGCGGGAAGGCCGAACTGATCGTCGCCGAGGAGGCCGCCGGCGTCGGCAAGATGCGCCTCGAATCGCAGCTGCGCGCCGCGCTCAGCGAGGGCGGGCTGGACGTGCGCTACCAGCCTCTGCTCGATGTGGCCTCGGGGCGCGTCGCCGGCTTTGAAGCCCTGGTGCGCTGGACGCATCCCGAACGCGGGCCGATCTCTCCGGCCGAATTTGTCGCGTTGGCGGAAGAGACCTCGCTGATCGTGCCGGTGGGCGAATACGTCTTCGACACCGCTTGCGCGGCCGCGCGGGAGTTCATTGACGCTGCGGGGCGGCCGCTGTTCGTCGCGGTAAACGTGAGCGCGCGCCAGCTGCGCGAACCCGGCTTGCTCGAGCGGGTGATCGCGCGGGTCGATGCTGCCGGTCTGCCGCGCGGCAGCATCAAGATCGAGATCACCGAGAGCCAGGCGATGGACCCGGTGCTGATGCAGGGCTTCATCGCGCTCTGCCACGGCCACGGCGTCAAGGTGGCCCTTGACGACTTCGGCACGGGCTATTCCCACCTGACCCAGCTGCACGTGCTGCCGTTCGACACCATCAAGGTCGACCAGGCCTTCGTCCGCAGCATGCTGGCCGACCGCCGCTCGATGGCGATCGTCGAGACCATCGTGGCGATGGCGAAGTCGCTCGACGCCTCTATCGTCGTCGAGGGCATCGAGAGCGAGGCGGAGTTGGCGGTGCTGAAGCGGCTGCGCTGCGATTTCGCCCAGGGCTGGCTGGTGGGCAAACCGCAGACACGGGGCGAGCTGCTGGCTCGCGCTGAGGCCCTGTTCACATAGGGGGCTGCTAGCCTCGGTCCCTTGTGCCGTCGTGCTGAGGGGAATGCGGGAAATGCTGAGGTCCGAGGAAGTCGTGCTGGCATCGCCGCCGGCCGTGGAAGGGTGGGCCGGTTGGGTCGCTGCGGCGTCGGGTGGCGGGGTCGACGAGGCAATCAACCGGATGGTCGAGCCCATCGCCACGGCGGTGGGCGGCGCGATCTTCTCGCGCGCTTGCGTCGGCGACGGGTTGTCGCTGTCGGCCTCGGGCTGCGCCGCTGGAGAAACCGGCATCCCACTGATCGTCGCGTGGCTGCTGCTCGGCGGCATCGTGTGCACGCTGTACTTTCGATTCATCAACTTCCGCGGTTTCGCTCAGGGCTTCCGGCTGATGCGCGGCGACTATGCCGACGCCAGCAGCCCCGGCGAGGTGTCGCACTTCCAGGCGTTGACGTCGGCGGTGTCCGGCACGGTGGGCTTGGGCAACATCGCCGGCGTGGCCCTGGCCATCACCATCGGCGGGCCCGGCGCGGCGTTCTGGATGATCGTGGCCGGCCTGCTCGGCATGAGCACGAAGTTCGCCGAGTGCACGCTCGGGGTGAAGTACCGGCAGGAGAACCCCGACGGCTCGGTGTCCGGCGGGCCGATGTACTACCTCTCACGCGGCGTCGCCGAGCGCTACCGCGGACTCGGCGGCTTCGGCAAGGCGTTGGCCGGCGTCTTTGCCATTTGCGCGATGCTGGGTGGTATCGGTGCGGGCTCGATGTTTCAGGCCAACCAGGCCTTCGCGCAGTTCCACAAGGTCACCGGCGGCGAATCCGGCCCGCTGGAGGGCATGGGCTGGGCCTTCGGGCTCGCCATCGCCACGCTCGCCGGCCTCGTCGTGCTCGGCGGCATCACCCGCATCGGCCGCGTCACGGAGAAGTTGATTCCGGCGATGATCCTGATCTACCTCGCCGGCTGCGGTGCCGTGCTGGTGGTGCATCTTGAGGCGCTGCCGGCGGCCGTGGGCCTGATCGTGTCCTCGGCCTTCAGTGGGGAAGCGGCGGCGGGCGGCGTGATCGGCGCGCTGATCGCCGGCTTCCAGCGCGCGGCGTTCTCGAACGAGTCGGGCCTCGGCTCGGCGCCGATCGCGCATTCGGCGGTGAAGACGCGTCATCCGGCGACGGAGGGCCTTGTGGCGCTGTGGGAGCCCTTCATCGACACGGTCATCGTCTGCACCGCGACCGCGCTGATGGTCGTGGTGACCGGCGCTTGGCGCATCGAGGGCATGGAGGGCGTGGCGATCACCTCGACGGCCTTCGCGACGGTGTTCGACTGGTTCCCCTACGTGCTGACGATTGCGGTGTTCCTGTTCGCGTTCTCGACGATGCTGACCTGGGCCTACTACGGCGCCAAGGCCGCGACGTACCTCACCGGCGAGCGGCGCTGGGTCACGAACGGCTACATCCTCGTCTACCTCGGCGCGGCCGTCGTGGCCTGCACGATGGACCTTGCTCAGCTGATCAACCTCTCCGATGGCCTGATCTTCCTGATGGCCATCCCGAATCTGATCGGCGTGTACCTGCTGCTGCCGGTGGTGCGCGAGGAGGTCGACGGCTATTTCGCCAAGCTGAAGTCGGGCGAGATCCGCCCGACCAAGGGCTGAGGAGGGCGGGCGATGGGTGTCGGCAATGCGGGCGGCGGTCGTGGCATGGCGCTGCACACGAAGATGCTGATCGGCTTTCTCGTCGGCGCGGTGGCCGGCGGACTGGCCCACGAGTACGGGCAGGTCCTCGCCGCCGACGGCACGAAGACCGCCTTGCCGTGGCTGCAGGCGACGCTCACCTGGGTGACGCAGCCGGTCGGCTCGATCTTCCTCAACCTGCTGTTCATGCTGGTGCTGCCGCTGGTGTTCTCGGCGCTGGTGCTTGGCGTCGTCGAGATCGGCGACCCGAAGACGCTGGGACGGATCGGCGGCAAGACCCTGCTCTTCATCGTCACCGTGACCGGCATTGCGGTTGCGATCGGCCTCGTGGCGGTCAACGTGTTCCAGCCCGGCGTCGGCATCGACCCGGCGGTGGGGCGGGCGCTGATCGCGGAATCCTCGACGCAGGCCGCTGGGATCGTCGAGCGCGGCGAGGCGGCCTCGGCGATGCAGGTGCTGCTGTCGATCGTGCCGCGCAACCCGCTGCAGGCCGGCGTGGAAGGCAACCTGATCGGCGTGATGTTCTTCGCCTTGCTGTTCGGCATCGGCGCCGCGACGGTGAAGACCGACGGCGTGCGGACCTTTGTCGGCACCCTGCAGGGCATCTACGACATCACGCTGAAGTTGATCAACGCGGTGATCATGCTTGCGCCCTACGCGGTGGCCGCGCTGCTGTTCAACCTCTTCGCGGTGAAGGGCTTCGCCGCTTTGCTGCCATTGGCGAAATTCGTCGCGGTGGCCGTCGGTGCACTCGCGGTGCACATGTTCGTGGTGTTCCCGCTGCTGCTGTGGTTTGTCGGCCGGATGAACCCAATCGAGTTCTTCAAGAAGGCCGAGCCGGTGATGCTGACCGCGTTCTCGACCTCGTCGAGCTCGGCCACGTTGCCGACCACGCTGCGTGTGGCCGAGGAGGTGCTGGGCACGCCGAAGCGCATCGGCCGCTTCGTCTGCACGTTGGGCGCCACCGCGAACATGAACGGCACGGCCCTGTTCGAGGGCGTGGTGGTGCTGTTCCTGGCGCAGTTCTTCGGCATCGAGCTGGGCCTTGGCCAGCAGGTGCTGGTGCTGCTGATGTGCATCCTCGGCGGCATCGGCGCGGCTGGCGTGCCGGGCGGGTCGCTGCCGGTCATCGCGTCGATCCTGGTGATGTTCGGCATCCCGCCGGAGGGCATCGCGCTGATCCTCGGCGTTGATCGTTTCATCGACATGTGCCGCACCACCGTGAACGTCACGGGCGACCTCGTCGGCACCGTGGTGATCTCCCGCGGCGAGCCGGCCGACCCCGTCGAGACGGCGCCGCGCTAGCAGCCGGCGCCCGAGCCTTCAAGGGCGACGCGGGGCCGCCGGGAGTGGGAGAATGCCGCGCCGCGCCGAGCGCCACGCCGGGCGCCGGCCCTTCCGCCCGCCACTGCCCAAGGCCCGCCGCCGATGACCCGCCCCGCCCGCCGCGCCCGCGCGAACGCCGGCCGGTTCCTCGCCATCGACGCGGGTGAGGCCGCGCAGAGCGGCCACCCCGGCATGCCGATGGGCATGGCCGACATCGCCGAGGTGCTGTGGAACGACCACCTGCGGCACAACCCAGTGAATCCGCAGTGGCCGGACCGCGACCGCTTCGTGCTGTCGAATGGCCACGGCTCGATGCTGCACTACGCGCTGCTGCACCTCTCGGGCTACGACCTGCCGCTCGACGAGATCCGCCGCTTCCGCCAGCTGCACTCGAAGACCGCCGGCCACCCGGAACGCCACATCACGCCGGGTATCGAGACCACCACCGGGCCGCTGGGGCAGGGCATCGCCAACGCCGTGGGCATGGCGCTGGCCGAGCGCCTCTTGGCGCAGCGCTTCAACCGCGACGGCCACACCGTCGTCGACCACTTCACGTACTGCTTCATGGGCGACGGCTGCCTGATGGAGGGCATCTCGCACGAGGTGTGCTCGCTGGCCGGCACCTGGGGCCTGGGTAAGCTGATTGCGTTCTGGGACGACAACGGCATCTCGATCGACGGCGAGGTGCAGGGCTGGTTCACCGACGACACCGCCAAGCGCTTCGAGGCCTACGGCTGGCAGGTGATCAAGAACGTCGACGGTCACGACCCGCAGGAGATCCAGACGGCGATCGCAACGGCCAAGGCCGAGACGCAGCGCCCGACGTTGATCTGCTGCCGCACGCACATCGGCTTCGGATCGCCGAACAAGCAGGGCAAGGAAAGCAGCCACGGCGCGCCGCTCGGCAAGGACGAAGTGGCGCTGACCCGCGAAACGCTGAAGTGGCCACACGCCGCCTTCGAGGTGCCGGCCGAGCTGCGCGACGCGTGGAATGCGCACGGCCGCGGTGCCGACCTCGAATCGAATTGGAACGCGCGCTTCGACGCGTATGCCAAAGCCTTCCCCGAGCTCGCCGCGGAGTTCCAGCGTCGCACGAAGGGCGAGCTGCCGGCGGATTTCGCGCAGGCCGCGCGCGAGTACGTGGCGACGCTGCAGGCCGAAGGCCCGGTCGTCGCTTCGCGCAAGGCGTCGCAGATGGCCATCGAGGCCTTCGCGCCGCGCCTGCCGGAGCTCGTGGGCGGCTCGGCCGACCTCGCGCACTCGAACCTCACCACGTGGAAGGGCCAGAAGGCCGTCACGACGACCGACGCCGACGCGCGCTACGTGCATTACGGCGTACGCGAGTTCGGCATGACGGCGATCGGTTCGGGGCTCGCGCTGCATGGTGGCTTCATCCCGTTCGACGCAACCTTCCTCGTGTTCTCCGACTACGCGCGCAACGCGGTGCGCATGAGCGCCCTGTTGCCGGTGCGTTCGATCCACGTCTACACGCACGACTCGATTGGCCTCGGCGAAGACGGCCCGACCCACCAGCCCGTCGAGCATCTCGCCTCGCTGCGCCTGATCCCGAACCACGACGTCTGGCGCCCCGGCGATGCCGTGGAATCGGCGGTGGCCTGGGCCTGCGCGCTGCAGCGCGTGGACGGCCCCTCCAGTCTGGTGTTCTCGCGCCAGAACCTCGCGCACCAGCAGCGCACGGCGGAGCAGGTGGCCGACATCGCCCGCGGCGGCTACGTGCTCAGCGACCCGGCCTCGGCCAAGTTCGACGTCATCCTCGTGGGCACGGGCTCGGAGCTGGAGCTCGCGCGGCTCGCCGCAGTGAAGCTGGCGGAAGACGGCATCGCCGCACGCGTGGTCTCGATGCCCTGCTTCGAGGCCTTCAAGCGCCAGCCGCTGGAGTACCGCGAAGGCGTGCTGCCCTCGTGGTGCCGCAAGCGTGTCGTCGTCGAAGCTGGCAGCACCGAGCACTGGCGCGTCATCGCCGGCCTCGATGGCGCGGTGGTCGGCATCGACCGCTTCGGCGAATCGGCGCCGGGTGACGTGCTGATGAAGCACTTCGGCTTCACGGTCGAGAACGTGGTGGCGGCGGCGAAAGCGCTGCGCTGAGCGCTCGCGCGCGAAGTGCCGGGGCGCGGAAAATCTGAAGAACCGTCAATGCACAGGTGTCTTTACGCGTGTCATTGACGCGGCCTTAGCGGTTGGGGGTGGGCAGCGCTGGTAGCGTCCGTTGGCGGTATCTCCCCACCCCCAGCGAGGCCTTCCATGTCGACCCCCGACAACGCCCCCCAGATCATCGCCCGCGGCCCCAACGGCGAGAATTTTGGCGACAGCCCTTACGCTCGTGACGCACAGATGTTCGTGGTCGGCGTTCACGGCACCAACAACGGGCCCGGCGACGTCCGTGAAATCACCGAGCGCATCGCCGGCTCGCTTGACCACATCACCACCGGCCGCGTCGAGGTCAACACCGGCTTCTCTTGGGAGGGGCGCAACGGCACGTTCAATCAGCCGGGCGGTCGCGGCGACGTCGCGCGCGATTTCGCCGACCACGTGCTGCGCGCTGTCGATGAAGGGCGCTTCAGGCGCGACCAGCCGCTGATCATCGTGCCGGTGGGCTTCAGTCACGGCGGCAACGTCGCCATCCAGGCCACCGAGCAGATCGCGGAAGGCCTGCGCGCGCGCAACTTCAACGGCGGCATCCACATGGTGTCGCTGTCGACGCCGGCCTACAACGACAACGGGCCGGAAAGCCCGACGCAGGCGCGGCAGGCGGCGGCGAACAACGGCGTGACCTACCGGCAGGACCACTTTTCGGTCGCCGGCGACGGCGTCGTGGACGCGGCAGTCAGCAACAACCACTACATTTCCGGCTACTTCGTGACGAACCACGACATGGCCGCGGTGTCGCGCTGGGACGGCATCGCCAACCACGGCGCGCCGCAGAACTCCGAGACGCACATGCGCATCATCCAGCGCGAGGTGCAGGAGAGTTTCCGCGAGCTGACCCCGGGGCTGCGTCGGTCCTCCGCGCTCCCGGGCGAGGAAGGCAGCGTGGTGGCGACGAACCCGCGCGCGGAGTTCGAGCGCAATCCGGTCGTGGCGAGCGTGCAGCGGGGACTGGGCGAGTCGGGGGCCCGCGAGCCGGCCGATGCCTCGACGGTGGCCGCGATCGCCGCGGCGGCCTACGAGCGCTTTCCAGATGGCCGCATCGGCGGCGTGGCCTTGTCGAACGACGGGCGCTCCGCGTTCCTCGTGGCCGCCGGCCAGCGCCTCGACGACCCGGCGGCCGAACGGCATCACGTCTCGCTGGAGGGCGCGGCGCAGAAGCCGTTCGACGAGGCGTGGCGGCAGACCGCGCAGGCGATCACGGCAGCGAACGAGCGCCAGTCGACGGTCGCGGCCGTCGAGCCGGAACTCGCGCGGCCGCAGGCGCGCAGCGCCGGTTTGGCCTGACGTACCAAGCGGCCGCGGCGCTCCGCTGCGGCCGTCCGGTGCTTTCGGTAACGATACGGCGCCTTCTGGCGCCGTTCTCATTCGCGAGGCGTGACAGCGTCGTTTACAGGCGTAATCTAAAGTCATGATTACGAGCGTAAACGAATGAACATCAGTGACGCGGAATCCACCGTCATGGACGTGCTCTGGCAGCGCAGCCCGCTGGGCGCCGACGAGGTCGTGGCCGCCCTGGCCGGCGAGCAGGACTGGCAGGAGGCCACCATCAAGACCCTGTTGAACCGGCTGCTGAAGAAGGGCGCGATCTCGGCGGAAGCCGACGGCCGGCGCTACCGCTACTCGCCGGTGCTGACTCGCGAGGCCTGGCTGACGCAGGCCAGCCGCGGCCTGCTGGATCGCTTGTTCGGTGGCCGCGTGGCGCCGCTGGTGGCGCATTTCGGCGAGCAGAAGGCGCTCACGCGCAAGGACATCGCTGAGCTTCGCGCCCTGCTGGAGAAGCTCGATGGCCAGCGCTGAGCTGCTCGCGCTGCTGCTGCGGTCGGCCGTTGGCGCCACCCTCGCGCTCACCATCGTCCTCGTGCTGCGTCGCCCGCTTCGCCACGCGTTCGGCGCGAACGCCGCCTACGCCGCCTGGGCGCTCGTGCCGATGGTGATGCTGGCTGCTGCCTTCAGTCGCGTCGCGCCGGAAGGGTCGACCGCGTCGGCGGCCGTCCTGCTCGCGCCGGTCGCCGCGCCGGGTGTCGCCACGGCCGCGCCGGCGGCCGGGTTCGATCCCGCCGTGATCGCGCTGGGCGCGTGGGCGGTCGGCGTGGCGCTCTGGCTGTCGCTGCGCGTGTTCGCGCAGTGGCGCTGGCGGCGTCGCATCGGCGCGCTTCGCCATCTCGGCAACGGCACGGCCTACGCCGCGGCGGATGCCTCGCTGCCCGCCGCCGTCGGCTGGCCGCGCGCCATCGT
>JBOFQO010000301.1:0-6200 GCA_051660925.1 Silanimonas sp.
GGACGACGCCGATGCCGCCGCGCTGCCGCCGCTGGACGGACGCACCACCCTGCCCGCGGTCGATGTCGACGGCGTGCGCCTTGAAGGCGTCAGCATCGACCTCGGCAACGCGGTTCCGGAGGACGGCCCATGAGCGCGGCGCTCGATGGCCCGCCTGCCGCCGACGCGCGCCCGTTCGCGGCGCGACTGCTGGCGTGGTTCGACGTGCACGGCCGCCACGACCTGCCGTGGCAGCACCCACGCACGCCGTATCGCGTGTGGGTCAGCGAGGTCATGCTGCAGCAGACGCAGGTGCAGACCGTCATCGGCTACTTCGAACGTTTCATCGCGCGCTTCCCGGACCTCGCCGCGCTCGCCGGCGCGTCGGAGGACGAGGTGCTGGCGCTCTGGTCGGGCCTCGGCTACTACAGCCGCGCGCGCAACCTGCACCGCGCCGCGAAGGCCTGCGTCGCGACGCACGGCGGCTCGCTTCCCGACGACATCGACGCCCTCTCCGCCCTGCCCGGCATCGGCCGCAGCACGGCGGCGGCGATCCTCGCGCAGGCCCACGGCCAGCGGCATGCCATCCTCGACGGCAACGTCAAACGCGTCCTGGCGCGCCTTATCGGCGAAAGCGAATGGCCGGGGAAATCCGCCGTCGAACGCCGGCTTTGGGGCGAAGCGGAGGCGCGCCTTCCCGACACGCGGCTCGCGGACTACACGCAGGCGCTGATGGACTTCGGCGCTACCCACTGCACGGCGCGGCGACCGCGTTGCGGCGACTGCCCGATGCGCGCGGACTGTGGCGCGCTCGCCGCCAGCGCCGTCGACCGCATCCCGGCCCGGAAACCGGCGAAGGCGACGCCGACGCGGTGCGTTCGGATGCTGGTCGTTCGCGATGCCGCCGGACGCGTGCTGCTGGAGCGTCGCACTGGCAAAGGGGTCTGGCAGGGCCTCTGGAGTGTTCCGGAAGCACCGGACGACACGGCCGCGGAGTCGATGCGGCGAGCTCTCGATGCGGACGCCGGCCGGCCGCTCCCCGACATCGTGCACGCCTTCAGTCACTACCGTCTGCACGCCTCGCCGACCCTGCACGGCGTTCTTGAGCCGCCCGCCGAAGTCCCTCCTGGGCGGCGCTGGGTGGCGCCCGCCGACTACGATTCTTTGGGCCTGCCGCGCCCGATCCGAACCCTTCTGGAGTCCCTCCCATGAGCCGCACCGTCCACTGCGCCAAGCACGGCGTCGACGCCCCGGCCCTGGCCTTCGCACCGTGGCCCGGCGCGCTCGGCAAGCGCATCTTCGAGAGCATCGGCCAACCGGCCTGGCAGGAGTGGCTGGCACACCAGACCATGCTGATCAACGAGAACCGGCTCTCGCCGATGGACCCGAAGCACCGCGCCTTCCTCGAAGCCGAGATGGAGAAGTTCCTCTTCGGCGACGGCGCGGAAAAGCCGGCGGGCTACGTGCCTCTGGCCGGGTGACGCGTCAGCGTTCCGCAACGGTCACGATCAAGGCGATCACCGGCGCTGTCACGCTTCGCGCTCCTGAACCTTGATCTCGCTGCGCGCCGCCTTCTCGCTTTCCCGCAGCACCGCCACATCAACGGGCCGGATCGTCAGGATGCGGCAGCCTTGGACGGAATCGGAGCGCGTGAACACGCGGCCGGAGAACGACGTGATGTTCAAGGCCAGCGACCAGCGCAACTCGGTGCACGGTTCCTCGACAGTCAACAGCCATGCCTGTCGCGGGCTCGCCCACACCGCAAGGGCGTTCTCACCGAGCACGGTGAAGCCGTCGAGCCGAAAAAAGCGGAAGCTGTTCGTCGGCTCACCGGCCGCCGCCTCATAACGCGCCAGCGAGGCAGCCTCACGCTCCGTCGCCGCACTCGACCCTTTGCTCGCGCAGCCCGCCAAGGCACCGCAGGTGGCCGCGAGAAGCATCATCCGGACTGTTGTCGACATCGTCGAACTCCCTGATCACTCGCCCATGGCTAGGCCGATTGACGCTACACCCGCACACGACGCCGGATCGCCGCCCCATCCACGCGCGTTGGCAGCAATTCAGGGACACCCTGTGCTTGCCAGCGCAGCACCCGACTGCTATTGTCTCGGCTTCGCTTCGGCGACTCGGCTAGGTAGCTCAGTTGGTAGAGCAGGGGATTGAAAATCCCCGTGTCGGGGGTTCGATTCCCTCCCTGGCCACCATTCTGGAAACCCCGCCCTTGTGGCGGGGTTTTTTCTTTGGTCCGACCGATACGGCACGCATGCGGTCAACCGCCGTCCCTGCGTCGCGTTCCCGGCACTGGGCCCGCAGGTCCGATTGACCGCTCCATTCGGATCCACACCAAAGTAATAATGTGATTCGCGTCAAGGTATCGCCCTTCCGGGTCGCCGTTGACGTTGTTTCACATCCGGCCTAGGCCGTAGCCTGCGGCAGCGCAACACCCGTGTCCTTGCCGAGGTCGACCGATGGCATCCCCCCTGATTCGTATTGGCCTCGCGCTTGCCGCAGCCGTCGTCGCGACGACGCCCGCGAAAGCGCAGAGCACATTCACCAGCACTGCGGTCGCCGAGCACAGTGGCCTTTGCCTGGAAGTGCCAAACGCGTCGACCGCCGCGAACGTGCAGCTGGTGCAGAACACCTGCAATGGACGCCCGGAGCAAAGCTTCCGCTTCCAGGTCATCGACGCCACGACGCAGACCTATTTCATCGTCGCGACGCACAGCGATCAGTGCATCGTGTCACCGTCAATCAATAGCACCGATGGGACGGCGCTGATCCAAACCACCTGCAGCAGCCCGACCTCCAATCAGACGCACCACTTCCGCCTCGAACGCATGGCGGCAAGCGGCCATCGTTTCCGGCTGCGCAACGTCATTCAGAATCGCTGCATCGACGTCGCCAACAACGACACCCGTACCAATCGTCCAGTGCATTTCTGGAGCTGCCAGTCGCTCACGTCCGGCCGCAACCAGAACTGGACGCTCTCGGGCGCCGCATCCGCCGGATTTGGCAGCAGCACCGCGCCGACGGTCGCGCAGGCCGACGCGGCGCGTTTCCTGCAGCAGGCGACCTTCGGCCCGACGGATGCCGAGATCAGCCGCGTCATCTCGATGGGCTACGACGCGTGGATCACTGACCAGTTCAACCGCCCGACGTCGAGCCACCTCGCCACCCACCAAGCAATCCACAACGAACTGTCACCGCATCTCGGCGGCGACGCCGACGACATCGCTTGTGAGTTCAGCTACCCCTGCCAGCTGACCCGCCACGACACTTGGTGGCAGATCGGCGTTCGCGGCGAAGACCAGCTCCGCCAGCGCGTGGCCTTCGCGCTGAGCCAGTTCTTCGTGATTTCGGAAGTCAGCGACAACGTCGGCTATTCACAGCAGGCGATCAGCGACTACTACGACACGCTGTCCGTGCACGGCCTGGGCAACTACCGCACCTTGCTTGAGGAAGTGACGCTGCACCCGCTGATGGGTCGCTACCTCGGCATGCTGCAGAACGAAAAGGCCGATCCGCGCACCAACACCGAGCCGGACGAGAACTTCGCCCGCGAAGTGATGCAGTTGTTCTCGATCGGCCTCGTCGAACTGAACATCGACGGCACGCCGAAACTCGACGGCAACGGCAGTCCGATCCCCACCTACGACAACACGCGGATCACCAATCTCGCCCGCGCGCTGACCGGCTGGAACTTCAGCAACGCGGCGCAATGGTGGAATTGGGAGGACGACGTCAAGATCGCCGGCCTGATCAGCAACATGCGGCCGTGGGAGAACTACCACGACACCGGCGCCAAGACCTTGCTCGGCGGAACGGCCGTCCCGGCCGGCGGCACGGCCGCAGCCGACCTGCGTATCGCACTCGACAACCTGGCCAATCATCCAAACGTGGGCCCGTTCCTGGCCCGCCACCTGATCCAGCGCCTGGTCACCAGCAACCCCTCGCCCGGCTACATCCGCCGCGTCGCCGAGACGTTCAACAACAACGGCAGCGGCGTCCGCGGCGACATGCGCGCGGTGGTCCGCGCTGTGTTGATGGACGCGGAAGCGCGCGACGCCGCGCAGGCGCAGCAGTACGGCTACGGGAAGGTCAAGGAGCCGATGCTGCGCTTCGCGGCCGTGCTACGTGCCTTCAATGCCGAGGGGCAGGCGGTGGCGACCGCGGGTGGCGCCACGACCCGCGGCCTGCTTCGCAATCGCGGCATCGGCGTCGACATGGCGCAGTCGGTGATGGGTTCGCCGTCGGTGTTCAACTTCTACCGGCCGAACTACATGCCCACCGGCGACCTGCGTCAGCGGGGCCTGTTCGCGCCTGAGATGCAGATCCTCAACGAAGCGGTCGCCATCAGCTCGATCAACCACTTCCACGGCCGCCTCTGGCAGACCGACAGCGCCGACACGACGATCCCGACGACCACCAGCGATCCGCGCTTCTACTGGACGCGCTACCGCTTCAATCTCGCCGCGGAGAAGAATTTCGCCGTCGCTCCCGAGAAGCTCGTCGATCGCATGAACCTGCTGTTGATGGGCGGGCGAATGCCCGCCGACATGCGGAGCATCCTGGTGGCATCGACGTACGCCACTCCCATGAACGACGGCGGCGGCGATCGCGTGGAAGACCTGATCTTCCTGATCGCCTCCTCGTCCCAGTTCGCCGCGCAGAGGTAATCCATGGACCGCATTGACAAGGCGAACGAGCGCCGCCGTTTCCTGGTGGGCGCCAGCCGCATCGCGCTGGGCAGTGCCGCTGCGATGGCCACGATGGGCCAGCTGCAGATGGTCCACGCCGCCACACGCAGCGCGGACAAGTACAAGGCGCTCGTCTGCGTCTACCTGTTCGGCGGCAACGACAGCTTCAACATGCTCGTGCCACGCAGCGCAGCCGCCTACACCACGTACAGCGCGGCGCGCCCTGCCCTCGCGATCCCGCAAGCGAACCTGCTGGCCATTACGCCGACGGCGGGCTCCGGCGGCGCCGAGTGGGGGCTGAACCCGTCGATGCCCGAGCTGCGTACGCTGTTTGAGAACGGGCGCGCGGCGCTCATCGGCAACGTCGGCCCGCTGGTCACGCCGACCTCCAAGTCCGACTACCAGAACCGTCGCGTGCCGCTGCCACCCGAGCTGTTCTCCCACGTTGACCAGCAGGCGTACTCGATGTCGATGGGCAGCGAGACCGCGGCGAAGGCCGGTTGGGGTGGACGGCTGGCCGACCGACTGCAGTCGGCCGGGTTCGGCTCGACCCTCGGTCTGCCGATCGGCCTGACGCTGTCCGGTGCCAATGCCTGGCTGGCCGGCTCCCAGACCGGCATGTACACGCTGGGTAGCTCCGGGCCGTCGCGCGTCGACGGCAGCCTGCGCGCACCGTGGGACGCACGCACGACGGCGCGCCGCGACGCCTTCAACCAACTGCTCGACGCGGCGCAGCGCGACAGTTCTGCCTTCGTCCGTGAGCACGGGCGGATGAATCGCCGCGCCATCGACTTCAGCGAGTCGGTGTTCAACGCGATCAACAACGTTCCGGCATTGGCGACGACCTTCCCCACCGGCCGCTTCGGCGACACGATGCGCACCGTGGCTCGCACCATCGCGGCACGCGGTTCGCTGGGCCAGCGTCGACAGATCTTCTTCGTTGGCATCGGTGGCTGGGACACCCACGACTCCCAGCCCACCTCGCACCCGGGCCTGCTCGCGCAGATCAGCCAGGGCTTGGCGGCGTTCTACAACGCCACCGTCGAACTCGGGATCGCTCGCGACGTCACGACGTTCACGATGAGCGACTTCGGCCGCACGTTGAACAACAACGGCGACGGCACCGACCATGGCTGGGGCGGCCACAGCTGGATCTTGGGCGGCGACGTCGTCGGCCGGCGCATCTACGGCACCATGCCGGACTACGCGCTGGGCTCCGCGCTCGATGTGGGCCGCGGCCGAATGATCCCGACCACGCCGGTGGAGCAGATCGGTAGCACGATGGCGCGCTGGTTCGGCCTCGGCTTCTCGGACGCGAACGAGATCTTCCCAAACATCCGCAATTTTGGCGCCGGTGGGGACTACCTGCCCATGCTCGCCAGCACCAACGCGGTCATCAACGACGTCAACTTCACCCGCAACCGCGGCGGTGGCGGCAAGGGTTGATCCGCGGCTGACATCGTCGGCCGCCACACGCACGACTTGTTCTTGACCTGCTGATCGGGTCGGCTACCAAGAAAGACC
>JBOFQO010000302.1:0-1326 GCA_051660925.1 Silanimonas sp.
CACGACGGCACGGGAGGCACCCCAGCGGCGCGCGCCGTCGGCGCCTTCGATGCCGCCTTCGTGGTGGCGGTGCTGCTGCCTCTGCTCGCGCTGGCGGTGCTCGCGCCGCTCGTGTCGGAAGAACGCGAAGCGCGGCGCGACGGCCTGCTTGCCGCGCTGGTCACCACGCCACGGCGCTTCTGGCTGCAGCGGGTCGTCGCGCGCAGCGTCTTTATCGTCGTTCCGGTGCTGCTGCCGATCATCGCCGCACTGCTGGCGACCGGATCGACGCTGGCATTCGGCCTCAGCATCCTCGGCGGCGTGATGCTCTACGCGCTCGGCTGGGTTGGCTTGTTCGCGGCGCTTGCCCTCCGCTTGCGCGGCAGCTGCGACGCCGTAGCGGCGCGTCTGGTGGTCGTGTGGGCGCTTGCGGCCCTGATGCTGCCGGCGCTCGGCGGCCTCGCGCTCGATCGGGTCGCACCGGTCGTGCCCGGCAGCGCCATCGCAATGGCGCATCGGGATGCGGTGAACAGCGCCTGGGATCAGCCGAAGGCCACCACGTTCAACGCGTTCTTCGAGCACCACCCGGAATGGCGCGCCACGCCGCCGGTCACCGGGCGGTTCCATTGGAAGTGGTACTACGCGTTCCACCATGTCGCCGACCGCCGCGTCGAGCCACTGCTCGTCGAAGCGGCGAGCGCCATGCGCCAACGCCAGCGCGCTCGCGATGCACTCGGCCTGCTGCTGCCCACCGTCGCCCTGCAAAACCTGTTCGACGGCTTGAGCGACCAGGGCATCGAGGGCGACGCCGCCCGCCACGCCGCGGCGCGGGCCTTCCATGACCGGCTGCGCCTGGCCTTCTACCCATTCGTGTTCGAAGAGCGGCCGATCGGCGCGGCGGACATCGCCGCCCTGCCGACGCCTGAGCCGAGCCAACGCGCCTTACGGCACCGGCCCGCCGCCTGGGGGGCGCTGGCGCTGTTCGCTCTGCTCGGACTGTCCGGCCTCTGGCTCGGCGCGCGACGGATCGGCTGAGCGCGGCGGATCACCCTGCGCCCAGGTCGCCGGCGCCTCGGCGCTGCCGGCCGGCTTCGGCCGCGCTTTCGCCCACGCCACGAAGCTTCGCCGCGGTGTCGACGGCGGCGGCGGTGCCGCCGCGTCCACATCGGCATCGACACGGCGTGCGGCCGCCTCGGCCGGGGCATCGCCCGTGGCCGTGTCCGTCGCGGGGTCGTCCGCTGCCTCGTCAAGGCCATTGAGGCTCTTGTACTGGTGCGCGCCGGCGAACAGCGCCGACATCGGGCCGTAACCGTGCGAGAGCCCGTCGAGGTCGCAGGCCGCTGCCGG
>JBOFQO010000303.1:0-12331 GCA_051660925.1 Silanimonas sp.
TCGAAGTCGTGCGCCTCGATACCGACCTTCAGGCAGGCGCGGCGCTTGTTGCGCACGTAGACCGCGGACGCCGGGTCGTCACCGACCAACACGACGGCGAGGCCGGGGCGTGCCTGCCCCGCGGCCATCCGGGCGGTGACGCGCGTCGCGAGGTCGTCGAGCAGTCGGTCGGCAATGCCTTTGCCGTCGAGCAGGCGCGCGCTCATCGGAAGTTCGGGTCCGTGTGGATAAGCGATGGATTATCGCACGGTCATCACGGGCATTCCTCCCGATTCCGCAGCCGTCGCCGCGTGGACCGCGTCCGGTTCAGCGACTGGCGCAGGCGGTTTCGATCGCCGCGTAGCCGTCGAAACGCGCATGGGCACCGCAGCCCGGGCAGTCCGCGTCCGCGTCCAAGGCGAGCTCGCGGAAGCGCATCGTGAGTGCATCGATCGTCAGCAGGCGGCCGACCAGCGGCTCGCCGATGCCGAGCAGCAGCTTCAGTGCCTCGGTGGCCTGCAGCAGCCCGACAAGTCCGGGCAGCACGCCGAGCACGCCCGCCTCCGCGCAATTCGGCGCGGCGTCGGCACCGGGCGGCTCGGGGAACAGGCAGCGGTAGCACGGCGCCCTGCCCCGCTGGCGACCCGCGTCGAACACCGAAACCTGCCCGGTAAAGCGCTCGACGGCGCCGTAAACCAAGGGCAGGCCGAGGCGTAGACAGGCGGCGTCGACGAGATAGCGCGTCGCGAAATTGTCGCTGCCGTCGATGACGACGTCGGCGCCGCGCAGCAGCGACTCCACGGTGTCCGGGGTCACGCGCGCATCGATCGCATCGACCGCGATACGCGGATTCAGCGCACGCAGACGCTCGCGCGCCGACGCCACTTTCGAGGTGCCGACAGCGGCGTCCACGTGCAGGATCTGGCGCTGCAGGTTGCTGCGCTCGACCCGATCGTCGTCAACCAGCACGAGCCGCCCCACACCCGCCGCAGCGAGGTAGAAGGCCGCCGGCGAACCGAGGCCACCCGCACCAACGATCACCACGCGCGAAGCGAGCAGACGCTGCTGCCCCTTGGCGCCAACGGCGGCGAGGCGCACGTGGCGGTCGTAGCGTTCCAGCGCATCGGCATCAAGCACCGATGGCGCAGGCACCGACATGTCGACGGCGGCCATCGGCAGGCGGGCCGCACGCCAAGCCTCAAGGCCGCCGCGCAGGCTCCGCACGTCCTCGATGCCGCGCTCGCGCAGCAACACCGCGGCGCGCTGCGAACGTTGGCCCTTCGCGCAGATCAGCAGTACCGGCGCGCCGGATCCAGGGGCAAGGCCGACGTCGGTCTCCAGCTGCGAGAGCGGCAGCGGCATCGCGCCTTCCGGGAGCCCGAGCGCCTGCTCCTCCGGCTCGCGCACGTCGTAGAGCCGGGCGCCGGCCGCGAGCAGCGCGGACGCATCGCTGACGTCGATGTCGTTGCCGACCGCGCCGCCTGCGCGGGCGCCCTGCATCGCCTCGATCAGCACGGCACCCGTCGCCGCCCAGGTCGACGCGATCGTCTCGCGATCGTTCGGCAGCACCATCAGCACGCTACGAGGCGCACGCGGGCCGAACGCGGCCACCACGGCGCCATCAATCAGCGCGACAAGTCGCGGCATGCCGGCCGTATCCACGTCCGAGCAGGCGATGACGAGGTCGAAGGCCTGGGCCGCATCGGCCAACGCCGGTGCGGCCTTGTCCGGGGCGCCGGGCAGAATCGGCCAGGCGACGGGATCCAGCCCGGCGTCCTGCAGCAGCGCGAGCAGCAGCGGGCCGCAGGCATCGTGTCGCTCGCCGGCCGCCAAAGCCTGACCCGGCGGTCGCAGCGCGTCGCCGCTGGTGAAGACCGCCACCGTCGGGCGTCGCGCGCAGGGCAGCGTCGCGTGGCCCGCGGCCGCGAGGGATCCGAGATCGGTCGCCACCAAACGATGCCCCGCCGGCAGCGTGGCGAACGGGAGCGGGACGCTTTCCGTCAGCACGCGGCCGCGCGCCCGCGAGAGCGGTACGTGTTCGGTATCGGTGCGATGCGCGGCGCCGAGGCGCCGATGTTCGCCGGCCATGGCATCCAGGACTGGATCGAAGACGAGCAACGTCGTTCGCGTGGCCACGGCGAGGCCGCGCGATCAGCGCTTCTTCGAGAAGCGCACCAACCGGCGGCGCTTCGCCACCTGCCGCTCGGTGAGCACGTTCTTCTTGCCCTCGTACGGGTTCTCACCTTCGCGGAACTCGAACTTCAGCGGCGTGCCGACCAGCTTGAAGCGCTTGCGGAAGAAGTTCTCAAGGTAGCGCCGGTAGCTTTCCGGCAGGCCCTTCAGGCGCGAGCCGTGCACGATGAAGGTCGGCGGCGTGCTGCCGCCCGAGTGGCCGTAGCGCATCTTCGGCGCGTGGCCGCGCACCGACGGCGGCGGGTTGCTCTCATAGGCGACTTCGAGCGCGCGGTTGATCTCGCTGGTGCCGAAGCTCTTCGTCACCGAGGCGTGCGCACGGTTCACGGCGCGGAACAGCTCGCGCAAGCCGCTGCCGTGCAGCGCGGAAATCGTGATGCGCTCGGCCCAGGGCGCGAACGCCAGCTTGCGCTCCAGCAGCACGCGGTTCTGCTCGCGCTCGTAGGTCGACAGGCCGTCCCACTTGTTGACCGCCACGACCAGGCCGCGGCCGGCCTCAAGCACATGGCCGAGCACGGTCGCATCCTGGTCGGTGATGCCCTCGGTGCCATCGACCAGAACCACGGCGACCTGGCAGTGCTCGATCGACGCCAGGGTCTTGAAGGCGCTGAACTTCTCGACGGCTTCCTCGACCTTGCCGCGACGGCGCAGGCCGGCGGTGTCGATCAGCCGGTACAGCTTGCCGTCGCGCTCAAGGTCGACGGCGATCGAATCGCGGGTGGTGCCCGGCACGTCGGAGGCGATCATCCGCTCCTCGCCGAGCATCCGGTTCACCAGCGTGCTCTTGCCGACGTTCGGGCGACCGACAAAGGCCACGCGGATGCGCTTCGGATCGTCTTCCAGCACCGATAGGTCGCGGTCGGCGGGGATCCGCTCCTGGATGAGGTCGACGAGATCGGGCACGCCACGCTGGTGCGAGGCCGCGAGGGGCAGCGCATCGGCGATGCCGAACTTCGCGAATTCGGCCATGCAGGCCTCTTCCTCGAGCCCATCGGTTTTGTTGACGGCCAGCACCAGCGGTTTACCGGTCTTGCGCAGCCAGCTGATGATGTCGCGATCGAGGGCCGCGAGGCCTTCGCGCGCGTCCACCACGAAGACGACGAGGTCGGCTTCTTCGACGCCCGCCCTCGCCTGCTTCGCCGTGGCGCCGGCCAGACCGATCTCCTCGCCGGAGAGGCCACCGGTGTCGACGACGGCGAACGGACGCTCGGCGTCGAGGCGGCAGACGCCGTAATGGCGATCCCGAGTGACGCCCGGCTGGTCGTGGACCAACGCGTCGCGCGAGCGCGTCAACGCATTGAACAGCGTGCTCTTGCCGACGTTCGGCCGACCGACCAGCGCGACAAGAGGCAGCATGGGTTACTCGATGACGCGATAGGCCGCGAGACGACCCTCGTCGGTCACGGCGACGACCGTTCCCGACGGCGTCACCAACGGCGTGGCGAGGATGCGCGCGTTGCCGACGCGTTCGCGCGCGACGAACTCGCCGGTACGCGGGTCGAACCAGTGCAGGTAGCCCTCAAGATCGCCGACGACAGCGAAATTGCCGGCAAGCGCCGGTCCCGTCGGCTGACGACGCACGAGGCCTTCCTGGCGCCAAAGGGCGCTTCCGCCGGCGCGATCCAGCGCCCAGAGCGTGCCGCCCTTGTCGCTGACCAGGACGCCGTCGGCCGTCAGCTCGACGTTGTTCGCGCCGCCGTTATCGCGCGTCCAGGCGACTTGGCCAGAAGCGATGGCGATCGCCGCGGTGATGCCGCGCACGCTGCTCGCGTAGACCGCGTCGGAGCCCACCGCCAGGTCGCCGTCGATGTCCACGAGGCGATCGAGTTCACTGCGGCCTTCGGGCTCGGCAACCGCCGCTTCCCAGACCGGGAGACCGTCGTCGGGGCGCAGCGCCACGACCGTGCCGTCATCGTTGCCGACCAGCACGAGGCCCGCCGCCGGCACCGGCGTGCTGGCGCCGCGCGAGCTCAGGGTCGGGATGGCGCGATCGAAGGCCCAGCGCTGCTTGCCGTCAGCGGCATTCAGGCCAACCACGCGACCGTCCTGCGAACGCACGATGACGAGTCCGTTGCTGACGAGCGGCGTGGCCAGCACTTCGGCGCTGGCCTGCGCTTCCCAGCGCGGCTCGCCACTGTCGGCAGCCACCGCGAACACGGCGCCGCTGCGACCGGCGACGACCACGAGGCCTTCGCCCACGCCGACCGACGACTGCAGGCCGCCTTCGCGGACGCCGTTTTCCCAAAGGCGCCAGCCGCGGCTGTTCGAGAGTTCCTCAAGGTCGCGCTCCCAGCGCGTCTTGCCGGTCTCAAGGTCGATGGCGTGCAGCGCGCCGCCGTCGGACACCGCGAACAGCGTCGAACCGTCGAAGGCCGGACGCTGGCGGAAGCCGAGGTTGCCCTCGCCGTCGCCCAGCGATTCGGACCAGAGCTTCTCGACCTTGCGCGCGCCTTCGATGTCGACGAGCGCCGTCGGATCGGTGGCCTTGGACTTGTCGGTGCGGAACCAGTCACGCACCGTCGTGCAGCCCGGGAGGACAAGCGCGACGACGATGGCGAGGCCAAGGAACTTGCGCATGGATCAGGCTTCCGGAGTGGTGGAGCCGCCGGCATCGGCGAGCTTGAGTTCGAGGAGGACGCGGGTCGGAGACGCGACGTCGGTGCCCGTCAGGGCCTGCTGATAGGCGTCGCGGGCTTCGTCGCGCTTGCCCTGCGCGGCGAGCGCGTCGCCGCGGAGCTCGTCGCGGAGGGCCGCGTAGGCGCCGAGGTCGATGCCCTGAAGCCGCGCGTGCGCGGCCTCGTGGCGGCCGAGGACCAGCTCCGCACGTGCGGCGCGCAGCAGCAGCAGCTGGCGAAGGGTGTCGTCCTTGGTGGTCGGAAGCGCGCTTTCCAGCGCCTTCAGCGCGTCCTCGGCCTTGTCCTCGTTGACCAGGGCGGCGCTGCGACGCAGGGCCGCGAGCGCTGGGTATGGCGTGTCGGCGAAATTCGCGCTGAGCGACGCCGCGAGGCCGGCGGCCTGGTCGGACTCGCCGGCTTCCTGCGCGGTGAGGAAGCTCTCGAACTGCTTCGCCGCATCGAGCTTCTGGCCGTCCTGGCGAGCCTGCCAGGCTTGGAAACCGACAATGGCCGCGAGGCCGATCGCGATGCCGCCAAGCACGGAGCCGCCGTTGTCACGAAGCCACTTGCGGACGCGTTCGCCCTGTTCGTATTCGTCGATCTGGTCGTTGGACATGAGCCGTCACCGCGGCAGCCGCGGCTTTTCAGGGGTTGGGGCGAGGCCCCCGCGGCGTCAGCGCGCGACGGCCTCGATCGAGCCGTCGGAGGATAGCGCAAAGCGGGCGACGTTCGCGGCGCGCACGGCGTCGAGGTTCACGCGCGAGCCATTCAGCAGCACCTCGGTCGCGTCAACGTTGCCGATCGTCACGCGGCCGACATCGCCCGCCGCGAAGCGCCGTTCGTCGCCGTCGCGGGCGAGCACGCGCTCGACCACCGCACCGTCGCGACCGAAGACCTCGATCCAGCTGTCGCCGCTGAAGCGCAGCTCAAGCTGTGGGGATTCCGGCAGCACACCGGCGAGACTGGCCGCGACGGGCGTCGGATTGAGTAAGGGCGGCGTCGCAACGGCGGCGCTTGCCCCGGCGAGTGTCGGCGCCGCGGCGACATTGCCTTCGACAGCACCTCCCACCGGCGCCGTGTCCGGCGGTGCCATCGAAGCGTCGGCGGCACCGGTACCCGTTACGGGTGTCGCCGCAACGGCGGGCGCCGGTGCGACCACGGCAGAGGGCACCGGATCGAGCGGGCGGTACTCCGCTGGACCCGAAGCGGTCTGGGACAGCGCGAAGTAAAGCAGGGGGAGCACGAGTAGGCTGCCGCCGAAGTAAGCCGCGTTGCGGGTGGACAGGTCCGCAAGGCGTCCCATGCGCGACGTGGACACCTGCGGGCGCAGCACCGGCGCCTCGACGCGCTCGACGATCTCATCGAGGTTCACCGACACGCCGAGCCGGCTGGCATAGCGACCCACCAGATGGCGGGCGAAGATCGGCGCCCCGAGGCGCGCCCAGTCGCTACGCTCGATGGCTTCGAGGACGGCGCGAGGATTCTTCAGCTCGCGTGCCAGCTCGTCGATGCCGAGGCCCTGCTGTTGCCGTGCGGCGCGAAGCCGTGCCGCAATGCCGTGGTTCTGGTCCGCCATGCTCACTGCCTCAAACTCCCCGTGCCGGAAGAAGATGCGGCGGCCTCGACCTCAGCGGCGAGGGTCGCCAATTGGTTGCGGTAACGCGTTGCAGCGCGGGCGTCACCCGCGGCCGTCTCGATCTCGATCGCCAACGACAGCTCGGGGGCCGTCAGCGGCGCCACGGCTTCGCGGCGCTGCATAAAGGCCCGCGCCTTCAGCAAGTCGCCGCGACGATGCTCCAACCGTGCCATACCGGCCAGCGCTTGGACGTTCTCGGGCGCCAGCGCAAGCGCGGCGCGGAAGTTCATTTCCGCCTGATCGTTGCGGCCCGCTTCGGCGGCGCAACTGCCGGCGTTGGCCAACGCCTGCGTGGGCTGCCGGTACAACTCGTCGGCGGTGGCGTCGCTGAAGGCCTTGAGGGCGTCATCGGTACGGCCGCTGCGGCACAGCCACGCCCCGTAGGCGTTAAGCACTTGGCCACCTTTCGGCGCCAGCCGCACCGCCTGTTCGTAGTCCTCACCGGCCTCGATGCCGCGCCCCAGTGCTTCCAGCGCCATGCCGTGCATGACGTGGGCCTGGGCACTGCGCTGGTCGGCACGGATGGCAATTTTTGCTTCGGCCAACGCCGCTTCGGCGTCGCCACGATCGAGCAGCGCCTGCGCGTTGTTGATCGCGCGCTGCGCGATCGGCGCGGTGCGCGCGGTGTCGCCGCGATCGCCACCTCGCGGCGCAGGGCCACTCGCGCAGCCGACGACGGCGAGCGCGGCGAGCAGCAGCGACAGGAAACGCTCAGGCCGCCGCATCGGCACTGCCTTCCAGCTTGCGGCGGAACTCGGCCTGTCGGCGCGTCTTGTCCATCACCTGCCCCTTCAACTGGCCGCAGGCGGCGTCGATGTCGTCGCCGCGCGTACGGCGCACCATCGTCAGCACACCGGCGTCGAGCAGCTTCTTCTGGAAGGCGCGGATCTCCGTCTCGCCACTGCGCTCGAAGCGCGTGCCGGGGAACGGATTGAACGGAATCAGGTTGACCTTCGCCGCGTGGCCGTCCTGCGCCTGCCGGCAGAACTGCCGCATCAGCGCGGCCAGTTCGCGAGCGTGCTCGGGCTGGTCGTTGACGCCGCGCATCATCGTGTACTCGAAGGTGATCGAGTCGATCTTGGTCGACCGCACGTAGCGCAGGCAGGCGGCCATCAGCTCGGCGATCGGGTACTTCTTGTTCAGCGGCACGAGCTGGGTGCGAAGATCGTCATTGGCCGCGTGCAGCGACACCGCCAGCGCGACGTCGGCGCGCGTCGCCAACTGGTCGATCATCGGCACCATGCCGGCGGTCGAGAGCGTGACGCGCTTGCTGGCCAGGCCGAAGCCGAGGTCGTCGCGCATTAGGTTCATCGCGGTGACGACGTTCTCGAAGTTCAGCAGCGGCTCGCCCATGCCCATCATCACGACATTGGTGAGCTTGCGGTCCTTGTGCGGGACGTTGCCCAAGTGCCGCGCCGCGACGAAGACCTGACCGATGATCTCGGCGGCCGTCAGGTTGCGGTTGAAGCCCTGCGTCGCCGTCGAGCAGAACTGGCAATTCAGACCGCAGCCGACCTGGCTCGACACGCACAGCGTGCCGCGGTTCTTGTCGGGGATGAGCACCGTCTCGACGGCGTTGCCCGCGTCCATGCCGAGCAGCCACTTGTGCGTGCCATCGGTCGAGGGCTTATCGAACATCACCTTCGGCGGGCGCGCTTCGCAGCGGTCTTCCAACTTCGTGCGCAGGGCCTTGCCGAGGTCCGTCATGCCACCGAAATCGGTGACATGGCGGTGGTAGATCCACTTCATCACCTGGTGGGCGCGGAAGCGCTTCTCGCCGAGCTCGCGCTCGAAGAAGTCCTCCGCGGCCACGCGATCCAGATCGAGCAGGTTGACGCGCGCACCCACCCCCGGCGACGCCGACGGCGGGACCACGACAGGGGCGTCAACCGTGCCCATCAGCCATTCAACGCGCGCACAGCTCGGTGGCGCTGAAGAAGTATGCGGTCTCGATCGCGGCGTTCTCGAGGCTGTCCGAACCGTGCACGGCGTTGGCGTCGATCGACTGCGCGAAGTCGGCGCGGATCGTGCCCGGCGCGGCGTCCTTCGGGTTGGTGGCGCCCATCAGCTCGCGGTTCTTCGCAACGGCGTTCTCGCCTTCCAGCACCTGGATCATCACCGGGCCGGAGATCATGAACTCGACGAGTGCGTTGAAGAACGGACGCTCCTTGTGCACCGCGTAGAAGCCCTCGGCCTCCTTGCGCGACAGGTGCTTCATCTTCGCGGCGACGATCTTGAGGCCGGCATTCTCGAAACGCGCGTAGATCTGGCCGATCACGTTCTTCGCGACAGCGTCCGGCTTGATGATCGAAATGGTGCGCTCTACAGCCATGTTTGCAAACCTTTGTCAATAGGAAAACAGCTAAGGCGAGAAGTATAGGCAGCGAAAGTCAAAAAAGACAGCGGGTTACGACACATTCCGCAGGCCCGACTTCGCATGCCGAGGCACTCCGGAGCCCGGCTGGATGGCGTCGCGGACACCCTCGTGGCCCCTGCCTTCGTTCGATTGATTCAATCAAGCACTTGACAGGCACCGTCGCCCGGACCGACGATCGAACAAGCGTTTGAACGAGGCCCGCATGAGCACCACCCATTTCAACACCAAGGAACGCATCCTCGGCGCCGCCGAGGAGCTCTTTGCCGTCCACGGTTTCTCCGGGACGTCGCTGCGCCAGGTCACCAGCCGCGCCGACGTGAACATCGCCGCCGTGAACTATCACTTCGGCTCGAAGGAGAACCTCGTCAACGAGGTGTTCCGCCGCCGCATGGACGAGATGAGCGAGCGCCGCCTGAAGCACTTGGCCGAAGCCCGGCAGGCCCATCCGGGCGACCTCGAAGCGGTGCTGCGCGCCTTCATCGAGCCGCCGCTGGCCCTGACGCTGGACCGCCAGCACGGCGGCGCCGCCTTCGTCCGCGTGCTGGCCCGGGCCTTCGCCGAGAAGAACGACGGGCTACGCAAGTTCCTGTCCGACAACTACGGCCACGTGCTGCGCGAGTTCGCCAAGGCGATCGCCGACTGCGTTCCGGGGCTGGCCAAGGAAGACCTTTACTGGCGTCTGGACTTCGTGGCCGGGGCACTGACCTACGCAATGGCGGATTTCGGCCTCATCAAGCGCCCCGCCGGCACCAGCGAGCGCCAGCACTGCGAGAAGGCCGCCCAGCAGCTGGTGCGCTTCGCCGCGGCCGGCCTGCGGGCCGGGTAAGGGGCGGGAGACCGTCCGGCGGCCCACCCGACCCTCTCGCCGAAACAACATACGGCAGCGTATGCTGCCGCCCGGTTTCCTTGACCGGTCCCCACGACCTCCCTCCCTTCGGAGTCCCCATGTCCCAGCTTCGTATCCGCAAAGTGGCGGTGCTCGGCGCCGGCGTGATGGGCGCGCAGATCGCCGCCCACCTCGTCAACGCCGACGTCGACACCCTGCTCTTCGACCTTCCGGCCAAGGAAGGCGACAAGAACGGCATCGTCCAGAAGGCGATCGCGAACTTGAGCAAGCTCTCGCCGGCCCCGCTGGCCGCCAAGGGCAAGGCCGCGGCGATCATCCCGGCCAACTACGAGCAGCACCTTCCGTGGCTGAAGGACTGCGACCTCATCATCGAGGCCATCGCCGAGAAGATGGAGTGGAAGAAGGACCTCTACGAGAAGATCGCGCCGCACGTCGCATCGCACGCCATCGTCGCCTCGAACACCTCGGGCCTATCGATCAACGCGCTGGCCGAGGCCATGCCGGCGGCCGTGCGCCCGCGCTTCTGCGGCGTGCATTTCTTCAACCCGCCGCGCTACATGCACCTGGCCGAGCTGATCCCGTGCAAGGGCACGGAGAAGGGCGTGCTGGAGGGCCTCGAAACCTTCCTGACCACCACGCTCGGTAAGGGCGTCGTCTATGCCAAAGACACGCCGAACTTCATCGGCAACCGCATCGGCGTGTTCTCGATCCTCGCCGGCATGCACCACACCGAGCGCCTCGGCCTCGGCTTCGATGAAGTCGACGCCGTCACCGGCCCGCTGATCGGCCGACCGAAGTCGGCGACCTACCGCACCTCGGACGTCGTTGGCCTCGACACCATGGCCCACGTCATCAAGACCATGGCCGACACGCTGCCGGACGACCCGTGGCACCGCTACTTCAAGGCCCCGGCGTGGCTGCAGGCCCTGATTTCGAAGGGTGCCCTCGGACAGAAAACCGGCGCCGGCATCTACATGAAGAAGGGCAAGGACATCGTCGTCCTCGACCTCGCCAAGCAGGACTACCGCCCGACCGGCGCGGAAGCGCACCCCGAGGTCGTCGAGATCCTGAAGATCAAGAACCCGGCCGAGAAGTTCGCCCAGCTGCGCGCCCACGCGCACCCGCAGGCGCAGTTCCTGTGGGCGATCTTCCGCGACCTGTTCCACTACGCCGCCTTCCACCTGCACTCGGTCGCCGACACCGCGCGTGACGTCGACTTCGCCATGCGCTGGGGCTACGGCTGGAACCTTGGGCCTTTCGAGACTTGGCAGGCCGCCGGCTGGCAGCAGGTCGCCGCATGGATTGCCGAGGACGTCGCCGCCGGCAAGACGATGGGCTCCGCGCCGCTGCCGGCCTGGGTGACCGACGGCCGCGCCGGTGTGCACGGCAAGGACGGCAGCTTCAGCCCGGCCCGCAACGCCGCCCTGCCACGCTCCTCGCTGGCCGTCTACGGCCGCCAGCGCTTCCCGGAGACGGTCATCGGCGAGGCGCCCGCCAACCCGGGCACGACCGTGTTCGAGACCGACGCGGTGCGCCTGTGGACCGACGGCGACGGCATCGCGGTGCTGAGCTTCAAGACCAAGATGCACACCGTCTCGGATGGCGTGTTGGCCGGCATCCTGCAGGCCGTCGACGTGGCCGAAAAGGACTTCCGCGGCCTGGTGATCTGGCAGCCGAAGGAGCCGTTCTCGGCCGGTGCCGATCTCGCCGGCGCGCTGAAGGCGCTGCAGGAAGGCCGCATCGATGATTTCACCAACATGGTCGCGACCTTCCAGGCCGCGAGCCAGCGCCTGAAGTACTCGTTGGTGCCTGTCGTGGCCGCGGTGCGCGGTCTGGCGCTGGGCGGCGGTTGCGAGTTCCAGATGCATTCGGCCCGCACCGTGGCAGCGCTGGAGAGCTACATCGGCCTCGTCGAAGCCGGCGTCGGCCTGCTGCCGGCCGGTGGCGGCCTGAAGGAGTTCGCGGCACGCGCTTCGGCCAAGGCAAAGAACGGCGATGTGTTCGCCGAATTGAAGCCGCTGTTCGAAGCCGTCGCGATGGGCAAGGTCTCGGCCTCGGCGTTTGAAGCCAAGGAGCTCGGCCTGCTGCGCGAGAACGACATCGTGGTGTTCCACCAGCACGAGCTGCTGCACGTGGCCCGGCAGACGGCGTTGGCGATGGCCGAAGCCGGCTACCGCCCACCGCTGCCAAACCGCAGCATCACCGCCGCCGGCGACGTCGGCATCGCCACCTTCAAGATGATGCTGGTGAACATGCTCGAGGGCCGGATGATCAGCCCGCACGACATGGAGATCGCCACACGCATTGCCACCGTGCTGTCGGGCGGCGAGATCGACCGCGGCGCCACCGTGGACGAGGACTGGCTGATCCGCCTTGAGCGCGAGCACTTCGTCGCGCTCGCCCAGATGCCGAAGACGCAGGAGCGCATCGGCCACCTGCTGAAGACCGGCAAGCCGCTGCGGAATTGAGGACCACCCCATGAGCAAGCAAGTTCAAGACGCCGACATCGTCGCCGCCACCCGCACGCCGGTCGGCAAGGCCCCGCGCGGCGTGTTCCGCAACACCCGCCCCGACGACATGCTGGCCCACGTACTGCGTAGCGTCGTTGCGCAGGCTCCGGGCATTGACCTCTCGCAGATCGATGACGCGATCATCGGCTGCGCCATGCCCGAGGGCGAGCAAGG
>JBOFQO010000304.1:0-13195 GCA_051660925.1 Silanimonas sp.
GGGGCTCCTTATTCGTCTCGCAGCGGGCCTCACTGCGGCAGCCGCTGATCTGCGGCGAGACTGAGGGATCGCGAGTACGCGACGGTCTCGCGAGCTTTCCTCAGCGCGCTCGCCTCGGCAGATCGGGCGTTCGTGCCGCGCTTGCGGCGAGGCGAATAAGGAGGCCCGGCGCGGAAACCAGGCGTCAGCCCGCAGAGCGGCGCATGGATGCGCCGCCGCTCGGGGTACATGGACGTACCCTTCGAGCCGGCCGCCGGGTTTCTTGCGCCATTGGTGACGGGGCGGGCCAGGCTCGCCGCAGGCGCGGCGCGAAAGCCTTATCGACAGAGGCTGCAACGCCGCGTGGTAGATTTCGCCCCATTGCGCGACCTCTTCCGTGCAGGATTCCGGCCTGATCCCGATGCGTTTCGCCCCACTGTCCGCCGCGCTGCTCGCGGCCCTCGCCCTCCCGGCTTCGGCCGCCGACACCGACCCGCAGGCGAAAGCCGCCTTCATTGCCGAAGCCGGCGCGAAGTACGGGCTCACCGAGGCCGAGATCAGCGAATGGCTGGCCAAGGCGACCTACCAGCAGAGCATCGTCAACGCGATGTCGCGGCCGGCCGAGCGCGTCAAGCCGTGGAAGGACTACCGCCCGATCTTCATCACCGACGCGCGCGTCGCCGGTGGCCGCCGCTTCCTCGCGGAGAACCGCGAGGCGCTGCAGCAGGTCGAGGACGCCACCGGTGTGCCGAAGCAGTACGTGGTCGCGATCATCGGCGTTGAGACCGCCTACGGTCGCATCACCGGCAGCTTCGAAGTGCTCGACGCGCTGTATACGCTGGGCTTCCACTATCCGACGCTCGGCGACCCGGAGCGCGAGGCGCGCCGCGGCGCGTTCTTCCGCGATGAACTCGCGCAGTCGCTGCTGCTGGCGCGCGAGGAGGGCATCGACATCCCAGCGCAGAAGGGCAGCTATGCCGGCGCGATGGGCTGGGGGCAGTTCATGCCGTCGAGCTACCGCGCGTATGCGAAGGACGGCGATGGCGACGGCAAGCGCGACCTGTTCAACTCGCTGCCGGACGTCTTCGCTTCAATCGCAAACTACTTCGTTGCGCATGGTTGGGAGAAGGGCAGCCCCGTGGTGGCGCGCGCCAACGCCGATGACGGCGCGGTTTTTGTGCCGCCGGATCTCGAGCCTCGCTACGGTTTGGCCGAACTCGGCCAGAAGGGCTTCCGTCCGGCCGAAGCGCAGGGCCACGACGCGCCGGCGACCCTGGTGACGTTGGACGGTGTGCAGGGCACCGAGCACTGGTTGGGCTTCCGCAACTTCTACGTGATCACCCGCTACAACCGCTCGCCGATGTACGCACTCGCTGTGCACCAGCTGGCCGAGGAAATCGCCGCTGGCGACGTCGCGCCAGCCGCCGCAGCCTCGCCCCCGGTCGCTCCGGGCGCGCGATGAGCGACGCGCTGCGTCCAGCGTGTCGCGCGACGGGCCACGGGCTGCCGCGCCTCGCGGTCGTCGTCGCTGCCGCGCTGGTGCTCGCCGCCTGCGGTAGCGCACCCAATCCGAAGCCCGATGCCTACGCCGGTGACGCTGGAAGCCGCCCACGCGCGCTGCCCGACGGCGGCGCGACCCGTGTCGATGCGCTGCCGCCGGCGCCGAACTGCGTGCCGCCACGCGAACACGACGAATCGCTGTACACCGCCGGTGGCCTGTATGCCCCGGGCGTGGCCGACAGCGCGCCGCCGATGGCGATCGATGTCTCGAACATCCCCGAGCCGGTGCCGCGCCGCGAGCCGAAATCGCGCTATGGCAACCGCGAGAGCTACACGGTGCTGGGCCGCACCTATCGCGTGATGCCCTCGGCGGAAGGCTACGAGGAGCGCGGTATCGCCAGCTGGTACGGCTACAAGTTCCACGGCCGCCACACCTCCAGCCGCGAGCGTTACGACATGTGCGCGTTCACCGCCGCGCACAAGACGCTCCCTCTGCCGAGCTACGTGCGCGTCACCAACCTCGACAACGGCCGCAGCATCGTCGTTCGCGTCAACGACCGCGGCCCGTTCCATGCCGGCCGCATCATCGATCTCAGCTACGCCGCCGCCACCCGCCTCGACATGAAGCAGGCCGGCACCGCGCGCGTCGAAGTACGCGCGCTGATGGGCCCCGACGGGTCGCGCCTCGCGGACGCCGTGTCGCCCACGCCGGCGCCTGCCGCGGCGCCGCAGCGGCCGTCCGCGCCGCAGCCGGCGAATCGCGGGTCCGGACCCGTGCCGCCTCCGGCGGGCGCGCCCGTCGACGGCCCGCAGGTCGTGCAAGTCGGCAGCTTCGGCGATCGCGACAACGCCGCGCGCTTGGTCGCGAGGCTGCGTGATGCCGGTTTTGACGGCGCCCAGCTCGACCATGCCGTCGTCGGCGAGCGCAGCGTCTGGCGCGTGCGCTTCCCAGCCATGGCGGCCGAGGCCGCCGCGGCGCTCGTCGAGCGCATTGGCACCGCCGGCCTCGCGGCCCCGCGGATGTTCGACGCGGAGCCCTGATTCCGCCGCTTCGACGCCGCCCCAGGCCGCTTCGACGCGCCCTTCCGCCCACGATTCAGCCGCCGCCGCTTACTCTTTCCATCCTCGCCGCGCGGCCGCCGCGCGCCCCGTACTTCGGAGTCTCGTCGTCCCATGCGTCGCCCGTCCCTGATCGCGCTTCCGCTGTTCCTCGTCACGTCCCTTCTCGTCGCGCAGGCCCCGGCGCCGCAGCCCGTGCCGGCACCCGCCGCTCAGCCGGTGCCGCAGCCGTCTGCTCCGACCGCCGCCGTTGCGCCCGTCGCCATCCCGCCGGCCCCGGCCTCGCAGGGCGCGGCCTGGATCCTGATGGACGCGACCAGTGGCCAGGTGCTGGCCGGCAAGGACATCGACACGCCGCGCGCCCCGGCCTCGATGACCAAGGTGATGACGGCCTACGTTGTCGCCGCCGAGCTCGCCGCCGGCCGCATCAAGAAGGACGACCAAGTGCTGATCTCGGAGCGCGCCTGGCGCGAAGGCGGCGCGGGCACCGCCGGCAGCTACTCCGGCTTCGACGTCAACACCCGCGCGCCGCTCGACGCCGTGCTGACCGGCATGGTCGTGCAGAGTGGCAACGACGCCTCGATCGCGATGGCCGAGCACGTGGCCGGCACGCAGGAGGCCTTCGCCGACCTGATGAACAGCTACGCGGCCAAACTGGGCATGACGAACAGCCGCTTCGTCAACGCCCACGGCCTCGACGCCGAGGGCCAGGTGGTGACGGCGCGCGACATGGCCCTGCTGGCCCGCGCGCTGATCCGCGATTTCCCTGAGGCGTACGCGCTGCACTCGCTGAAGGAGTTCACCTGGAACGGCATCACCCAGCACAACCGCAACGGCCTGCTGTGGAAGGACCCGACCGTGGACGGCATCAAGACCGGCCATACCGACAGCGCCGGCTACAACCTCGCGGCTTCGGCCAAGCGCGGCGACATGCGCCTGATCTCGGTGGTGATGGGCATTGAAACCGAGTCGCGCGCCGACGCCTTCCGCATCCGCGAGGGCGACAACCTCGCGCTGCTGAACTGGGGCTTCCGCTTCTACGAGACCCACGTGCTGTTCAATGGCAGCGCCGCACTGGCGACGCAGCCGCTGTTCAAGGGCGAGGCCGAGACCGTCGAGCTCGGCGTCACCACGCCGGTGCTCGTCACGCTGCCGCGCGGCCGCTACGCCGACCTTAAGCCGCAGATCGATGTGCCGAAGCAGATCGTTGCTCCGATCACCCAGGGCCAGGCCATCGGCACGGTGCGCGTGATGCTCGACGGCAAGGAAGTGGCGCAGGCGCCGCTGGTGGCGCTGAAGCCGGTGGCCGAGGCCGGCTTCGTCGGCCGCATGTACGATGAATTTCTGATGTGGTGGAACGCCGAGTAAGCGGGAGCGCGAATGTCGATCACCTCCGACAACCCCGAACACGGCCTGCAGTTCCCGGGCACCTTCGAGATCAGCGCGATGGGCGCGGCCGGCGCTGGCCTCGAGGCGAAGATCCCCGAGGCGCTGGAAGCCGCCGGCCTCGTCGTGCACCGCGAGCGCCATCGCAGCCGCCCCTCGGCCAAGGGCAACTGGGTGTCGGTGACCTACGCCTTCGAAGCCGCCTCGCGCGCCGACTACGAACGCGCCCACGACACGCTGCGCGCCTTGCCCGACGTGAAGTGGACGCTGTAGGCCTCGCCGAGGCCGCATCGGCGCCGCCGCGGCCCGCGCCGCGCCCGGTCGCGTTGCGCTGGCTGGGCCGCCAGCCCTACGAACCGGTGTGGCGGGCGATGCAGCGCCTCACCGACGCGCGCGGCCCCGACACCGTCGACGAGCTCTGGCTGGTCGAACATGATCCGGTCTTCACGCTCGGCCAGGCCGGCAAGCCCGAGCACGTGCTCAATCCCGGCGACATCCCGGTCATCCCCGTCGACCGCGGCGGGCAGGTGACTTACCACGGCCCCGGCCAGCTGGTGGTTTACCCGCTGGTCGACCTGCGGCGGCTTGGCATCGGCGTGAAGGCGCTGGTCGAGCGCATCGAGCAGGCGATCATCGACACCTGCGCGGGCTACGGCATCGCCGTGTTCCGGAAGGACGGCGCGCCCGGCGTGTACACGGCCGACGGCGCCAAGATCGCGGCGCTCGGCCTGCGCGTGCGCAAAGGCTGCAGCTTCCATGGCCTCGCCTTCAACGTCGCGATGGACCTCGAGCCGTTCCGGCGCATCAACCCCTGCGGCTATGCCGGGCAGCCGGTGACCACGCTGCTAGACTGCGGTGGCCCCGGTGACCTGCGCCTTGTGGCCGCGTCCCTGGTGCCCCATCTCTGCCGACAGCTCGGCCTCGACGCCGAGTGGCAGGACGATCCGCCGGCCCTCGGCTGATCTCCGCCGCGTCGAACGCCCCTTCCCACGCCGCCTGCCGATGTCCACGCCGACCAAGACCATTCCGCTCACCGTGCTGACGCCCGACGCGCTCGAGGCCGGCAAGAAGCAGCTCGGCGGCGACAAGATCGGCCGCAGCCCGGTGCAGTTCGACGAGGCGCCGAAGCTGCGCAAGCCCTCGTGGATCCGCGTGCGGATCCCGGCCGGCAACGCGGTGCAGCAGCTGAAGTCGAAGCTGCGCGAGAACTCGCTCGTCACCGTCTGCGAGGAGGCGAGTTGCCCGAATATCCACGAGTGCTTCAGCCACGGCACCGCCACCTTCATGATCCTCGGCGAGGTCTGCACGCGGCGCTGCAGCTTCTGCGACGTCGCCCACGGCCGGCCGAAGCCGCCGGACGCGTCGGAGCCGCTGAAACTGGCGCAGACGATCGCTGATATGCGCTTGAAGTATGTCGTGATCACCTCGGTGGACCGCGACGACCTGCGCGACGGCGGTGCCCAGCACTTCGCCGACTGCATCCGCGAGGCGCGCGCGCTGTCGCCCACGCTGAAGATCGAGATCCTGACGCCGGACTTCCGCGGCAAGGGCCGCATGGACCGCGCGCTGGAGATCCTCGCCACGAACCCGCCGGACGTCTTCAATCACAACCTGGAGACGGTCGAGCCGCTGTACCCGAACGTCCGCCCCGGGGCCGATTACGCGTGGTCGCTGCAGCTGCTGCAGCGCTTCAAGGCCCAGCACCCGGGCGTGCCGACCAAGAGCGGCATCATGCTGGGCCTGGGCGAGACGATGGACCAGGTGAAGGACTGCCTTCGCCATCTGCGTGAGCACGATGTCGACATGATCACCATCGGCCAGTACCTGCAGCCGACGCCGCATCACCATCCCGTGATGAGGTACTGGACGCCGGAGGAATTCAAGGAACTCGAGGCCTTCGGCTACGGTCTGGGCTTCACCCACGTCGCCTCCGGGCCGATGGTGCGCTCGTCCTACCACGCCGACCGTTCGGCGGCCGAGGCCGGCGTCATCGCCTGACGCGACGCCCGGCCTGCCGTCGGCCTGCGACCGATGCGACGGATGGCACATTGACCGGCAGGCCATTCGCGGCATGCTGCATCGAACCGACGGACTGACTCCCATGCTGAAGCCGCTGCCCCTCGTCCTTGCCCTGACCCTGCCGCTGGCCCTCGCCGGCGCGGCGCTCTCGCCGGTGGCCGCCACCGGAAGCGCGTCGACCGCTGCAGGCACTGCGCCGGCGACGACCGCCGCGCCCGGAACCACACCCGCCTTCCGCCCCACGGTCGACCAGCAGGGTGCGGCGCGCATGGTCTATGGCGTGCTCTCCGACAGCCGCTACGCCTATGCCCCCAAGCCGCTCGACGACGCGCTGAGTGCCGCCATCTTCGGTCGCTACCTCGAGAGCCTCGACGGCCAGAAGCTGTTCTTCATGCAGTCGGACATCGACGCCTTCCAGAAGAACGAGCGCCGCTTCGACGATGCCATCAAGGGCCAAAGCCTGCAGCCGGCCTTCGACTTGTACACGCGCTACATGCTGCGCGTCTCCGAGCGCGTCGCCTTCGCACGCGAGCGCCTGAAGGGCGATTTTGACTTCAGCACCGACGAAGTCTGGCGTTACGAGCGCGAGGACGCGCCGTGGGCCACCAGCAGCGACGAGCTCGATGCGCTGTGGGAGAAGTACGTCAAGAACGACTGGCTGCGCCTGAAGCTGGCCGGCCGGCAGCCCGACGAGATTCGCCGCACGCTCGACAAGCGCTACGCGCAGATGGCCACGCGCGTGAACCAGCTGAAGCCGGAGGACGCGTTCGAGACGTTCATGAACGCCTACACGGAGTCGATCGACCCGCACACCGGCTACATGAGCCCGCGCAGCGCCGAGAACTTCAACATGTCGATGCGCCTCTCGCTCGAGGGCATCGGCGCGGTGCTGCAGTCGCAGGACGACTACGTCGTGGTGCGCACCCTCGTTCCGGGTGGTCCGGCCGCCAAGACCGGCCAGCTGGCCGTCGGCGACCGCATCGTCGCCGTCGGCCAAGGCAATGGCCCGATGGTCGACGTGATGGGCTGGCGCATCGACGATGTCGTGCAGCTGGTCCGCGGCGCCAAGGGCACCACGGTGCGCCTCGACACCATTCCCGCTGCGAACGGCCTCGACGGCGCGCACCGCATCGTCCAGATCGTCCGCGACCGCGTGAAGCTCGAGGAGCAGGCCGCGCGCCGGCAAATCATCGATGCCGACGGTCGTCGCATCGGCGTGATCCGCCTGCCGACCTTCTATGCCGATTTCGAAGCCAAGCGTCGCGGCGAAGCCGACGCGCGCTCGGCCACCACCGACGTCGCCAAACTGCTCACTGAGCTGAAGGCCGAGAGGGTCGATGGCGTCGTGGTCGATCTGCGCGGCAACGGCGGTGGCTCGCTGACCGAGGCTGTCGAGCTCACCGGATTGTTCGTCGACACCGGCCCCGTCGTGCAGGTGCGCGAGGCCGGCGGCCGCATCAGCGTCGAGAGTGACGACGACGCCGGCGTCGCATGGGACGGCCCGCTGGCCGTGCTCGTCGACCGCAGCTCGGCCTCCGCTTCCGAGATCTTCGCCGCCGCCATCCAGGACTACGGTCGTGGCCTGATCATCGGCGAGACCACCTTCGGCAAGGGCACGGTGCAGAACCTCATCGATCTCGACCGCTTCCAGAACAGCCGCGAGCCGCGTTTCGGCCAGCTGAAGCTCACCGTCGCGCAGTTCTTCCGCATTGACGGCGGCACCACCCAGTTCAACGGTGTCGTGCCGGACCTCGCCTTCCCGGTGACGCTGGACGCCACCGAGTTCGGCGAAAGCAGCTACGACAACGCGCTGCCGGCCAGTCGCATCCAACCGGCGGCGCACCGCGAGTACGGCAACTTCGCGCCAATGCTGCTGTCGCTGGCGCAGCGTCACGAAGCGCGCATCGAGGAGGACGTCGAGTTCGGCTGGTGGCGCGACGACGTGGCGAAGTTCCGCAAGGAGCGCGAGGAAGGCACGATCTCGCTCAACGAGACGACGCGTCGCGCCGAACGCGAGGAAGCCGAAGCCAGGCGGATTGCCCGCGCCGCGGAGCGCAAGCGCCTCGGGCTTGACGACAGCCTGCCGAACCGCGCCGACGACGGCCTGCAGGACGACGAGCGTGACGTGGCCGAACAGGTGGCCGACGAGAAGGCCGCCGAGAATCACATCGATCCGCTACTGCGTGAATCGGCGCACGTGCTGGCCGACGCGCTGGGCCTGCTGTCCAGCAACCAGCGGCTCGCCGCACAGGTGCTGCCAGAAACGCGCAAGGCCACGCTCTGGGCGGATTGAGCCCGTCGCGCCTTGCCGTCGCCGCGGCGCTCGCCGCGGTGTACCTGGTCTGGGGGTCGACCTACCTGGCGATCGCTATCGGCGTGCAGGGCTACCCGCCCTTCGCGATGGGCGCCATCCGCATGCTCGCCGCCGGCGCGCTGTTCTATGCCGTGCTGCGCTGGCGCGGCGTTCCCGCGCCGACCCGCGCGCAGTGGCGCAACCTCGCCGCGATGGGTGTCTTCATGGTGCTGTTCGCCAACGGTCTGGTGAACCTCGCGCAGACCGAAGTCAGCAGCGGCCTTGCGGCGATCGCCGTGGCGTCGATGCCGCTGTTCGTCGCGGTGTTCTCGACGATGAAGGGCCGCACGCTCGGCGCGCTGGAGTGGACCGGCATCGTCGTGGGCCTCGGCGGCGTTGCGTTGTTGAATTTCGGCAGCGAACTGCGCGGCTCCTGGCTCGGGATGGTGTGCCTGATCGTGGCGCCGCTGTCCTGGGCCTGGGGCTCGGTGTGGAGCCGTGACCAGGACCTGCCGACACCGTTCATGAGCGCCGCTGGGCAGATGCTCTGCGGCGGCGTCTGGATGGCGATCGCGTCGCTGATCGTCGGCGAGCGCTTTGCCGGTGTGCCGCCGCTCGATTCGACGCTGGCGGTGGTCTACCTCGCGCTGATGGGCTCGATCGTCGGCTTCACCGCGTACGTATGGCTGCTCAGCAACGTGCGCCCGGCGCTGGCCACCTCGTATGCCTACGTGAACCCGGCGATCGCGGTGCTGCTCGGCACCGTCGTGCTGCAGGAACGCTTCGACGCGGACACGTGGATCGCGATGGCGGTCATCCTGGCGAGCGTGGTGCTGGTGACGAGGGCGCCGAAGCGTGGCTGAAGCCCTTCGCCTATAGTCGGGCGGACCTGCCATGCCGATACCCGCTCCGTTGTCCCGAAGTTCTGCACGCCCCTCGCTTCCGCTGGCCGGTTGGGCGTGGCTGTTGGCAGGCGTGATCGCCTACTACGTCGCGGCCAAGGCCGGCACCGGCCTGTTCTCGCTGCAACCCTCGAACTTCACCTTGCTCTGGCTGCCTTGCGGCATCGCCCTGGTCATGTGCCGACATTTCGGTGCCCGCGCGCTGCCTTTCGTGATGCTGGCCGCGATCTTGGCCAATGTGCCGGGAATGGCGCATCCCGAGCCGCTCCGCTACGCGCTGCATGCGTTCCTGGGCGCCGCCGCCGATACGTTCGCCGCGGGCGTCGGTTGGCTGTTGTTGCGACGCGCGTTGCCCGATGGCCTGCAGGCGCCGGCCGATCTGTTTCGCTTCGTCGCTTGGGTGGCCCTTCCGTCGATGCTGCTCGGTGCCGTGGCATTGACCGTGAACATGGTGGCCGGCAGCTATCTGCCGGAGGCCGCGGCATGGTCTTTCGTCGGCATGCTGGTGCTCGCCGACACCCTCGGTTTGCTGCTCGTCTACCCCCTCTACGACGCGTGGCAGCGCCAGGACCGGCCACGCTTCGCGGAATGGCGCGACTGGTGGCTCCTGACGATGGTGGCCGTAGGGCTCTGCGTCCTCGCGTTCCGTCAGCATCCCGGCGTGATTTTCCTCGTCATCCCGACGCTGATCTTCGTGCTGTTCCGCAGCCGCGAGCATCTGGTGCTGCTCGCGCTGTTGCTGACCGTGACGCTGATCGTTGCACTGACGGCCCGTGATTTCGGCCCGTTCGGCATCGGCGATGCCGAACAGAACCGGGTCATGGTGCTGAGCTACCTGTTCACCACGACAGTGATCGTCCTTGCGCTGCTGCTGCAGGAGCGCAGGATCCGGCAGGCGGGTGCTGATCGCGACCGGTGGCGTTTCCATGCACAGCACGATGCCCTGACCGGCCTCCCGAATCGCGCGAGCATCGAAACAGCGCTACGGCAAGCGCTTGAGCACGCCCGGCACGGTGGCTTGGGGTTCTGCGTGGCCATCATCGACATCGACCACTTCAAGCGGGTGAACGATACCCACGGCCACCACGCAGGGGATGAGGTGCTGCGTGTCCTGGCGGAGCGGTTGCGCGACGGCTTGAGGCCGCTGGATCGCGTCGGCCGTTTTGGCGGCGAGGAGTTCGTGCTTCTGCTTCCGGACCTGGAGGTCGGTGCCGCCGCCGCGATCGTCGAGCGCTTGCGCGACGCAATGGCCAGCGCGCCGATCGCGCTGCCTTCAGCCACGATCGCCGTGACCATCAGCGCGGGCCTTGTGCACTCGCCGCCCGGCGCCGCGCACTCGCTGGAGGCGCTGTTGAAGGAAGCGGACCGGCGGCTGTACTCGGCGAAGCACTCGGGGCGCAACCGCGTCGCCGCCGCTTAGGGCTGCTCGCGCGGCGACGCAGATCGGCCTCGTGCTCTGGCGGGTGTCATCGCTTCGCGATTGCCGTGACGGGGCGTGGGGCGCTTGCCGATCGTCGCTTCGTGTCCGCCGCGACAAACGCCAGTGACGCGCGCCCGGGATTCTTCGCGGCAACCCCTGCGGAAGAACCCCGATGCCTCCGATCTCGTCCAAGTTCGCCGTCGGCGTCGCTGCGCTTGTCGTCGCCGGTGCCGCTGGCGCGCTGCCGCCGCCCGATCTGGTCCTTCCGCCGGCCCGAGAGACGCCAGCGGAATCCGAGGCACCAGTGGCGTTCCGCCCCGGGCTGTGGGAGATCCGCCACGAAGCCTCGGGCGGCCGCGCCGCGCGCGAACCGCAGGTGCAGACGCAGTGCTTCGACGCAAAGGCCCTTGAAACCGACCCGCATGCGCCGCTGAAGCTGGCGCCGCGGGCCACCGGCGGGCGGCGCGGCGGCCCGAACTGCCGCTTCGGCGTGGTGCAGGTCGCCGGAGGCCAGTTTGCAATGCCGGGCAGCTGCCAAGGCCCGATGGGCTCGGCCAGCGTCGACTGGGCGGGCACGCATGCGGCCGAGAGCTTCGACATGGCGGGCCGCATGCGCATGGGGCCGATGACGATGGAGATGCGCGTCAACGGTCGCCGGATCGGCGAGTGCTCGGCGCCATGAGCGCCGGCAGGCTTCGCAAGCGGCCCGCGACGCCGGGCGTTGCGGTGATCGTGCTCGTCGCCTCGGGTCTGGCTGGCTGTGCCATCGGCCCGGAGCCGCTGCCGCCGTCGGCGGACACGCTGGGGCTGCCGTCGAGTTACGCCACGCCCCCTGTCGAGGGTGTCGCCGAGGCGGAAAGCGCGATCGACCTCGCGCACTGGTGGCGGGCCTTTGGCGATCCGACGCTGGCTGATCTGATTGAACGCGCGATCGCCGGCAATCCGGGGATCGAGCAGGCACTGTCGCGCGTCGAGCGAGCGCGTGCGCTGCGCGGGCAGACGGCGAGTGCGCAGTGGCCACAGCTGGGTATCGGGCAGAGCGCGTCGCGGAGTGGGCGCTCTGACGGCCCTGAGGCCAACGTTTACGCGCAGGGCATCGACGCGCGCTGGACGCTCGATCTTTTCGGCGGGCAGCGGCGTGCCGTGCAGGCGGCCGACGCTGATCTCGCCGCCGCCGAGTTCAGCCTCGCAAACGCGCAGTCGCTGCTGGCGGCTGAGGTGGCCAATACCTACATCGATCTGCGGACCGCGCGCCGTCGCATCGTCGCCGCGCGCGCAAGCCTGGAGGTGCAGGAGAAGAACCTTCAGGTCGCCGGGTGGCGTGCGCAGGGCGGGCTGGTGTCGCGTCTTGACGTCGAACAGACGCGCGCGCTGCGCGCTCAGACGGCAGCGACGGTCCCATCACTCGAGCAGATTGAAGCCAACGCGCGCTATCGACTGGCGGTGCTGCTGGGGCGCGCGCCGGGCGCGCTGGATATCGAGCTTGCTGCGGATACCGCTTTGCCGACGCCACCCTTGGCGTCCGCGACCGGCCTGCCGACGGCCTTGCTGACGCGCCGCCCGGATCTCCGTGTCAGCGAGCGCGAACTCGCGGCCGCCGTGGCGCGCATCGGCGTCGCGAAAGCGCAGCGTTATCCGGGGCTCACGCTCTCGGCTTCGGTGGACAGCACCGCCAGCCGCTTTAGCGATCTCGGCGACGTACTTGCAGGCAACGTCTTGCTGTCAATGGCGGCACCGCTGTTCGATGCCGGCCAGCGTCGCGCAGCGCAGCGTGCGCAGGAGGCCGCGGCCGACATCGCCTACGCCACCTATCGCGGGGCGGTGCTGGACGCGCTGGAGGACGTCGACCGCGCCCTCGTGGCTCGGGATACCGCGGAACGCCGCAGGGTCGCCCTGAGCGAACAGCGCGAAGCCTCCGTCATGGCGGCGACGCTGGCGCGCCTGAACTACCGCGAGGGCGTGACCGACCTGCGCGCGTTGCTCGAATCCGAGCGCAGCCTGCTCGCGGCCGAGGATGCGCTGGCGGGCGTCGAGGGCGAGCGCTTGAAAGCCGCCGTGCAGCTCTACCTCGCGTTGGGCGGCGGTTGGTCCCCTGAGCCGGGCGCCACGGCAGCGATCGACGCGCCCCACGCTCCAGCACCCGCATCCGCATCCGACGTTGGCGAAACCCCATGAGCACCCGCACCGTGAACTCCCTCGACGCGTTCCTCGGCACCCGGCCGCCCTCGCGTTGGCAGCGCTTCCGTCGTCCAGCACTGGTCGTCGGCGCGCTCCTGGTGATTGCACTGGTCTTGGCCCGCTGCGCTCGCCCGGCCGCGCCGGTCGAGTACCAGACCGAACCGGTGGCGCGGGGCGACGTCACCGTCACCGTCACCGCCACCGGCAACCTCGCCCCGACCAACCAGATCGACGTCGGATCGGAAGTCTCGGGCATCGTCAAGCGCGTCGAGGTGGACGTGAACGACGAAGTGTCGGAGGGGCAACTGCTGGCTGTGATCGACACGGCGCGCTTCGACGACGCCGTAGAGCGCTCACGTGGCGCATTGGCCGCCAGCCTTGCTTCGGTGCAGAGCGCGCGCGCCACCTTGCGCGAAGCCGAGTTGCAGCTCGCCCGCTTGCTCGACGTGCATCGTGCGT
>JBOFQO010000305.1:0-2971 GCA_051660925.1 Silanimonas sp.
GATGCTCGGCCTGCGGCGTGGCGGCGAAGCGCCAGAAGTGCTCGGCGTCATCGAACAGATAGGGCAAGCCGAACAGCGCGAACTCGGGCGCGAAGGCCTCCAGTTGGCCGGCCGAGGCCTTGGTCATGGCGAGGCTGCCGAGCTGCACCTGCTCGACCAGCTCGCGCTCGCTGCCGAGCTTGCCGTCAGCGTCGATCTCGATGCGCAGGCGGCCGCCGGAGCGGCGCTCGACCTCGTTTGCAAAGGCGACCATGCCACCGTGCACCGGGTGGTCGACGTTCAGCGCGTGCGCCAGTCGCAGCACGGTCGCATCGCTGCCCCGGCCCGGGCCGGCCTGCAGCGCCGCCCAGCCGAGCAGGCCCGCGGGCAACAGCAGAGCCAGCAACGCCCATCGTCCACGCCGTGACTCAGTCATCATCGGTCGCCTGCATCAGCGGGTACTCGTAGCGCTTGCCGCGCTTCACGATGCTCTCGACGTCGTAGCGGATGCCGAAGCCGGGGCCTTCCGGCACCGCGATGCGGCCGTCGCGTACCACCAGCCGCGGCGCGTAGTCGTAGGCCGGCTCGGCCAGCGCGGCCTTGGCCGAGAACTCGTGGAAGGCACCGGGCTTCTCGATGGCGGCGATGAAGTGCAGCATCGTCGCGGCACCGGCGTGCGCCCGCGGCGCGTGCGGCACGCATTCGAGACCCGCGGCCGCCGCCGCGTTGGCGATGCGCAGCGAGCGCAGAAAGCCGCCGGCGTAGAACAGGTCGGGCTGCACGATATCGACCATGCGATTGGCGATCATCCAGCGCCACTTCGCCGCACTGCTGTCCTGCTCACCGCCGGCGACGTTGACGTCGAGCGCCGCCGTAACCTGCGCGGTCATCTCAAACTCCTCGAACGGGCAGGGCTCCTCGTAGAACCAGGTGTCATAGCGCTCCAGCATCCGGCCAACCTCAATCGCCGTCGCCGCGTCGTAGCTGCCGTTGGCGTCGACGCCAATCGCCATGCCGTCGCCCAACACGCGGCGCGCGCGCGCCACCAGCGCCTCGCTGCGGCCCTCCCAGGCGTCACCGTTGCGGCTCATTCGTCCACCGATGCCGAGCTTGATCGCCTTCGCACCCGTGGCTTCGAGGCGCGGCAGCAGGAACTCGTCGATCTCCTGCTCGGGCGTGGTCGTGCGCTCGCGCGTGCTGAGGTACACGGCGACCTCGCGGCGCTTCGCGCCGCCGACGAGATCGTAAACGGGCGTCTTCGCGGCCTGGCCGATGGCCTCGAGGGCCAGCAAGTCGAGGTGCCCGACCGCGTTCCAGAACGGCAGGCCGACAATCTTGTAGTTGCTGCGGTGGCAGGCCTCAATGCGCGCCTCGATAAAGCGCAGGTCCTGGCCGAGGAAGTAGGGCAGCACGCGGCCGGTGAACAGCGCCAAGTCGTCGCCAAAGCGCTTGTTGGTCGGCAGGTAGGCCGTCAGCCCGCCGGCAAAGCGCCCGACCATGAAGTGCTCGTTGGCGTTGACCCAGTACAGCTCAAGCGCTTCGAGCACCATCGGGCTCGACACGAAGCGGGTGAAGTCGTGCTCGGCCACCGGCGCGTCGGCGAAGCCGAGCAGGCCCGGCGCGCCAGGCATCGCGAGGCCGGACGCGGTGGCCGGAGCGGCCGCGCCACCACGCGCCGCCGTCGCCGCCCACGCCGCACCGGCCATGCCGCCCAGCGCGGCGACACCGCCGCGTAACAGGCTTCTGCGAGTCATCGCCATCTCAGTCCTCCTTGCCCGTCCAGCCGACGCCGGCCTCAAGATCGCGCACCTCGACGCGGCCTCGGCCATCGTCGTCGAGCCAAGCGCGCGCGGGGCTCGCGTCGGCCAGCGCCACGTCGCGAAGCTGCGCACGATCGACATGACGGAGCGCCAGCAGCGGCCGCGTGCCCAACGCGGCGGTGGCGCCGTGCAGACGCAGGCCGTCGACGTGCAGGCCGCGCACGTGGCCCACCGTCAGATGGGCGTTGACGCGGGCGAAGTCCGCCCCGGGCGTTTGCCCGGCCAGCATCATGTTGCCGCGCGGCTTGCCGCTCAAGGCGCCGATATCGACCGGTGTGGCGATGGCGAGGTCCACGTTCTCCAGGCGCAGGTCGTCGATCGGCGCGTCTGGATGCCCGCCGAACAGCAGGTTGCCACGCGTTTCGATGCGCGCGTTGGCGACGCGCACGTGACGGATCGCGCCGAGTGTGCTGTCGGGGAAGCGTCGGTCGAGATCGACATAGATCGGGTAGTCGGTGCGATGCCGCGAGGCCGTGACGATCGAGACGCCGTCGATGTCGAGGTGCTCGAACACGCCGCCGTCCTTCATGAACAGCGCAATGCCGATGCGGCTGTTCGCGATCTGAACATTGCGCATCCGCACGTGGCGGATCGGGTGGGTGCTGCCCGTGCCGAACTTGAAGGCCGAATCGTCGCTTTCGAGATAGCTGTCGCTGATGCTGACGTGCTCGATCGCGGCGTTGCTGCTCTTCAGCACGATGGCGTCGTCGCCGGTGCGGATGCTCACGCCGCGGATGCGGTAATCGCGGCCACCCTCGATCTGGATGCCGTCGGAGTTCGGGCTCAGCGGATGCGCGCGGATGCGGATGCCCTGGACATCGACATCGTCCGTCGTTTCGAAGCTCAGGAAATAGCTCGGCGAGTCGATGAGCGTCACGTCGCGCACGCTGACGTGCTTCGCATCGCGGAACCAGATCCACGGCCGCGGCCGCGGCAGCGTCGGCCGGCCCGGCCCGCTCTCGAGGAAGCCCTCGCCCCAGAAGGCCTGGCCCTGCCCGTCGATGGTGCCGAAGCCGGTGATCGCGACGTCCTCGACGTCGCGCGCATAGATCAACGCGCGCTGCCCGTTCGCCTCGTTGATGGCCAGCCGCTCGGGATCGGTGAGTCCGGACTGTTCGATCGACTTGTTGTGGTCGTCGACGCGGCGGTCGAGCGCCGGGTAGTCGGCGATC
>JBOFQO010000306.1:0-5616 GCA_051660925.1 Silanimonas sp.
AGCGCTTCCAGTGCCATGTCCAGCGAGTGGCAGACCTTCGGGATGTTCTTCTCTTCTTCCGGCGGCAGGTCGTACAGGTCCTTGTCGGAAGCGGCACCCGGGTCGATCTGGTTCTTGATGCCGTCGAGGCCGGCCATCATGAGTGCTGCGAAGGTCAGGTAGCCGGACTGCATCGGGTCGGGGAAGCGGATCTCGATGCGGCGCGCCTTCGGGTTCGACACGTAGGGAATGCGGCAGCTCGCCGAGCGGTTGCGGGCCGAGTAGGCCAGCATCACCGGGGCTTCGAAGCCCGGCACCAGGCGCTTGTAGCTGTTGGTGGTCGAGTTGGTGAAGGCGTTGATGGCGCGGGCGTGCTTGAAGATGCCGCCGATGTACCACAGCGCGATCTGCGAGAGGCCGCCGTAGCCGTCGCCCGAGAACAGGTTGGTGCCGCCCTTCGAGAGCGACTGGTGCACGTGCATGCCGCTGCCGTTGTCACCGACGATCGGCTTCGGCATGAAGGTCGCCGTCTTGCCGTTGCGGTGCGCGACGTTCTTGACGATGTACTTCATCGTCGTCAGCTCGTCGGCCTTCTTGACCAGCGAGTTGAACTTGACGCCGATCTCGCACTGGCCGGCGTTCGCCACTTCGTGGTGGTGGACTTCGACTTCCTGGCCGACGGCGGCGAGCGTCTTGCACATCTCGGCGCGCAGGTCGTGCAGCGAGTCGGTCGGCGGCACCGGGAAGTAGCCGCCCTTCACGGTCGGGCGGTAGCCGTGGTTGTTGCCGTCCTGGCGCTGGTTGGTGGCCCAGGCGGCTTCGTCGGAGAAGATCTCGTAGCCGACCTTGCCCATGTCGTTGCTGAAGCGGACGCCGTCGAAGATGAAGAACTCGGGCTCCGGGCCGAAGAAGGCCTGGTCGGCAATGCCGCTCGACTTCAGGAAGGCTTCGGCGCGCTTGGCGACGCCGCGCGGGCAGCGCGAATAGCCCTGCATCGTCGACGGGTCGAGCACGTCGCAGATGAGCACGATGGTCGGGTCGGCGAAGAACGGATCGACGATGGCCGACGAGGCGTCGGGCAGCAGGATCATGTCGCTCTCGTTGATGCCCTTCCAGCCGGAGATCGACGAGCCGTCGAACATCTTGCCGTCCTCGAACAGCGCGGCGTCGACGATGTTCACCGGGAAGGTGACGTGGTGCTGCGTGCCGCGCATGTCGACGAACCGCAGGTCGACGAATTCAATCGCGTGGTCCTTGATCAGCTTCTGGACGTGCTCGAGGCTCATGGCCGCTCCGATGGGTGGTGGATGGCCTTAGCGTAGGCAAGCCTCATGCCAAGTGTGTTTCGGTCGACCGTTCCATTGGGATCAAGCACTTGGCCGCAGGTACGCATCGATCTGTGCACCATATCGGATCTTAATTACGTCGTTATGGTGCGTTTTTCTCGAGCCCGCAGCCACGGCATGGCGCCAAACAGAACTTGGGCCGCCAGGCCGAACTGCGCCTCAGGCAGGCGGTACTGGGCGAGGTGTCCTGCAAGGTCTCGGCCGGCGAACAGCATCGATACGCCGAGTTCGGCGACGAGCAGCAGGACAAGCGCCAGTGCGCCAGCTACGAAGGCCGCGCCGGGCAGCAAGGGCCAGCGCGTCAGCAGTCGGCCGCACACCCACCACGACAGGCCGAGCATCAGCGGCAGCTCAAGCAGGACGGCCGCGAGCGGCCCGACGGCCGGAGCCAGCCACAGCGTGCGCAGCACGCCGAGAACGAACCCGGCCAAGAACACGCTGCCGGCATAGGCCGCGGCGAACGCGAGGAGGCTACGCTGCATGGCGGGCGTCTCCCGAGGTGGCGATGCGGCGCATCGTGCGCCGGGAGACCGCCTGCGTACACTGCCGCGTCCCGTCTTGATCCCGCCCCGCTTGAACGACCTGCTCATCGCCCTGCTGCTCGGCGTCCTTGAAGGCCTCACCGAGTTCCTGCCGGTGTCGTCCACCGGCCACCTGCTGATCGCGCAGCATTGGCTCGGGCCGGAATCCGACCTGTTCAACATCGTGATCCAGAGCGGCGCGATCCTCGCGGTGCTGCTGGTGTTCCGCGCGCGGCTGTGGACGCTGGCGACGGGCTGGCGCGAGCGCGCGGCGCAGGACTACGTGCTGAAGCTCGGCGTGGCTTTCGCGGTGACCGCCGCCGTCGGCCTGCCGGTGCGCAAGCTCGGCTGGGCGCTGCCGGAAACCGTGTGGCCGGTGGCGACCGCGCTGATCCTCGGCGGTATTGCGATGATCGTGATCGAACGCGTGGTCGAAGCGCGCGCCGCGCGCCTTGCCGTGACCGCGAACGCCACCGACGGCGGCACGCTCGCCGCTTCGCTGCCGGCGGTGGGCTGGAACGTGGCGGTGTGGGTGGGCCTGGCGCAGGTGCTGGCCGGCGTGTTCCCCGGCACGTCGCGCTCGGCCGCGGCGATCTTCGCGGCGATGCTGGCCGGGCTGGCGTCGCGCCCGGCGGCCGCGGAGTTCGCCTTCCTGCTCGGCATCCCGACGATGTTCGCGGCCAGCGCGTACGCGCTGCTCGAGTACGCGCGGAACCCCGCCGCACCGCGCGAGGACTGGTCGGCGCTGGCGGTCGCCTTCATGGCCGCGGCGCTGACCGGCTTCGTCGTGGTGCGCTGGCTGCTGGCTTACGTGAAGTCGCGGCGCTTCACCGTGTTCGCGGTGTACCGCATCGTGCTCGGCGTTGGCTTGCTGCTGTTCTTGCCGGGGCAGTGAACCGAGCGGCGCGAGGCGCCGTGTCTGCCGCGCGACTCAGCGCAGCACCAACGGCGACAACAGCTGCACCATCAGGGTGATCAACCCGACGCTGAGCAGATTCAGCACGATGCCGATGCGCATCATCGTCCGCATCGGAATAGCGCCGGTGGCGTAGGCGATGGCATTCGGCGGCGTGCCGATCGGCAGCATGAACGCGAGGCTGGCGGCCATCGACGCGCCGACGGCCAGCACCAGCGCCGGCTGGCCGATGGCGGCGGCAAGAGCGGCAACGACCGGCAGCATCGCCGTCAGCGTCGCGGTGTTCGAAGCGAACTCCGTCAGGAACACGACCAGCGCGACCACGATGAACAGCACGACGAAAGGCCCCCAAGCCCCGAGCCAGGCCAGCTCGCTGCCCAGCCAGTCGGTAACGCCGGTCGCCTCCATGGCCGCCGCCATGCTCAAGCCGGCGCCGAACAGCAGCGCGATGCCCCAAGGGATGCGCTCGGCGGTCGGCCAGTCGAGCAGGCGCGCGCCCTCGGGCCGTCCGCTCGGCAACAGAAACAGCAGCAGCACGCCCACCAGGGCGATGCCGAGATCGGTCAAGCCGGCGAGCGCCGGGACGTCACCGACGATGGGTCGGACGATCCACGCCACGGCCACCGCGGCGAACACGAATCCCACGCGACGCTCCGCGGGCTGCGCGGGGCCCAGCGCGCGTAAGGCGTCGGCGATGACGGCCTGCGCGGCGGCACCGCCATCCGATGCCGCGCCATGCACCCCGCCGACCGCACGGCCGAGCACGAGGCCGACGCCCACCAACATCAGAAGCATGATCGGCACCGCGATCAGCATCCAGTCGATGAAGGCCAGCGGAGTGCCCTGGCGTTCGAGAAAGCCCATCGCCACCAGATTGGTCGGCGAACCGACCGGCGTGCCGATGCCACCGATCGACGCGCCGTGCGCGACGGTCAGCGCTAGCGCACCGGCGAAGGTCAGCCGGCCGCGCGTTGGTACCGCGACGGCGACGGCCACGCCCATCGCGATCGGCATCATCATCAGTGCGGTCGCGGTGTTCGAGATCCACATCGACAGCGCGGCCGTGGCGGCGAGGAAAGCCCAGACGAGCCGTCGTGGCTGCGTGCCAGCGCGCAGCGCGATGCCGAACGCGAGGCGCTTATGCAGGCCCCAGCGCTCAACGGCGGCCGCCAGCATGAAGCCGGCGATGAACAAGAAGATGATCGGATCGGCATAAGGCGACGCCGCGGCCGCCGGCGTCGCGATGCCGAGCAGCGGCAACAGCAACAGGGGCAGCAGCGCGGTGACCGCGACGGGCAGCGCTTCGGTCACCCACCACGCCGCAACCCACGCCATCAGCGCGACCGCGCGCCATCCTTCCGTCGACAGCCCGTCCGGCGCCCCGGCGAGCAGCATCCCACCGAACAGCGCCGGGCCGAGCACGAGCCCGACGCGGCGAAGGATCGGCACCCCCTCCTCGATCGGCGCCACTGCCAGGTCCGCGGTGGCGTCCTTGACCTGCACGGGCGGAGACACGCTCAGAAGCGGTAGATCGCGCCCAGCGCGAACGAGCGGCCGAAGTCGTTCACCGCTTCGTCGGCCGGGAACGGCCCGCTCGCATCGCCGCGGAACACGGTGACGTCCTTGCGCTCATTGAGGTTGGTGGCATCGAAGTACAACTGCAGGTTGTCAACGACGTTCCAGCGCAGATTGACGTCCACGCTGACGTAATCCTGGACGATCTGGTCGAGGTCACGGTTGCTCGATACGGTGTCGAGCTGCTCGCCGCGGTAGTTGCCGGCGACGCGGAAGGTGAAGCGCTCGTTTTCCCAACCCACGGACAGGTTGGCGATGCGATCGGCCTGGTCCGGCAGCGGCAGCTTTTCACCGGGGCGAAGAATGCCGACGCTGGCCTCGCTGTCGAGCAGGGTCACGTTGCCGCTGACGAACAACCCGGACGCCCAGCCGGGCAGCTCGACCAAGGATTTTTCAAACGCCACCTCGACGCCGCGCACCGTCGCTTCGTCGCCGTTGAGCACGACGTTGGCCAGGTCGAAGCCGCCCGTGAGCGTGCCGTTGCCGACCGGCAGGCCAGCACGCACGACATCGGCGCCGACGAATTGGCCGTTGACGTAGAAGTCCTCGATGTCCTTCAGGAACACGCCCGCGTACAAGAAGGTCGATTCATCCGGGTACCAGCCGAGCGAGAGGTCGAATTGCTTCGCCGTCAGCGCGTTCAGCTGCGGATTGCCGCCGCTGGAGGTTCGGAAGTAGGTGCCCGGCGCACCGATCAGTTCGCGCGAGGTCACCGAGCGCGTGGCCGAGCCTTCGTCGAAGTTCGGACGGATCACCGCGCTGGTCAGCGCGGCGCGGACGACCATGTCGCTGCGCGGCTCCCAGCGCAGGTGGATGCTCGGCAGGAAGTTGTCGTATTCGTTGCGCACGCCGGCGACGCCGCGCACGGTCAGCACGTCGGCGCCCACGAGTGGATCGATGGTTTCCACTTCGTTGCCGTTGGTGACCCAGGTGGTGCGCTCAAGGCGGACGCCGGTGATGAGCTCAACGTTCTGCCCCAGCTCAATGTTCGCCATGGCGTAGGCGGCATCCACGTCCTCGGACACGCCGTAGTCCTGCGCGGCGCTGTTGGTGACCTGCGGCGACAGCGCGCCGAGCGACGCGCGGAACAGCGCCTGAGCCTCGTTGGAGCCGGGCATCACGCCGAACCCGGGCAGGCGCGTGCCGGGCGTGTAAACCGGCAGTCCCGCGAGCGTGGTCGCCGGTACACCGCCAGCGCCCGACGGGTTGCCGCTCGTTTCCTGGCGGTCGACGTCCTTGTCGCGCCGGTTGGCCTTCAGGCCGAACTTCAGCCGGCCCG
>JBOFQO010000307.1:0-2737 GCA_051660925.1 Silanimonas sp.
CTGCGCAGCGCGTAATGGTCGAGGACGAAGCTCCGATGTGCGGCTTCAATCCGCAGCGTTCCGTCGGCCAGCGTCGCGCGCGGTGGTCGGACCAGCACCCAGGCGAGCAGCAGGGACACACCGGCGCCGGCCGCGGCCAGGGCGACGGCCAGCCCCAATTGTTCGCCGCGGGTGATGACGGCGATGGCCACGCCCATCAGCAGGGCGTCGAAGGCGAGGAACAGCGCGCCGCCCAGCGCGAGACGCCGGCGTCGGGTGGCCGGTGGGAATGCAAACGTAAGCATGCGGGGAATGTCCGGGAATGCTGATAGGTTAGGCGTCGACTCCTTCCACGCCGCGTGACCATGACCCAGCCGCTGCGCCGCACCAAGATCCTCGCCACCCTCGGCCCGGCCACCGACGCGCCCGGCGTCATCGACGCGCTGCTCGCGGCCGGCCTCAATGCGGTGCGCCTGAACTTCTCGCACGGCACGGCCGAGCACCACGCGCAGCGCATCGCCGCGGTGCGCGCCGTGGCCTCGCGCACCGGTCGCGAGATCGGCGTGCTGGCCGACCTGCCGGGCCCGAAGATCCGCATCGAGAAGTTCGCTGAAGGAAAAGTTCAGCTGAAGGCCGGCCAGGCCTTCGCGCTGGTTTGCCGCGCCGACGCGCCGCCCGGCGACATCACCCAGGTGGGTTGCAGCTACCTCGGCCTGCCGCGCGACGTCGGCCCCGGCGACACCCTGCTGCTCGACGACGGCCTGATCAGCTTGCGCGTCGAGAAGGTCGACGGCGATGTCGTGCACACCGAGGTGCTGACCGATGGCGCGCTGTCCAATCGCAAAGGCCTGAACCGCCTCGGCGGCGGCTTGAGCCTCGGCGCGCTGACCGACGAGGACCGGGGCCACATCGTCACTGCTGCCAAGCTCGGCGTCGATTTCATCGCCGTCTCGTTCTGCCGCTCGGCCGCCGACATCGAGTTGGCCCGCGAATTGGCTCGCGCCGCCGGCTCCGAAGCCCAGATCGTCGCCAAGATCGAACGCGCCGAGGCCATCGAGAACCTCGTCGAGATCGTCGAGGCCGCGGAAGTCATCATGGTCGCGCGCGGCGACCTCGGCGTGGAGATCGGCTACGCCGAGCTGCCCGGCCTGCAGAAGAAGATCATCCGCGAGTCGGTGGCCCGCAACCGCATCGTCATTACCGCCACGCAGATGCTGCAGTCGATGGTCGACAACCCGATCCCGACGCGTGCCGAAGTGCTCGACGTCGCGAACTCGGTCATCGACGGCACCGACACCGTGATGCTTTCGGCCGAGACGGCGAGCGGCCTGTACCCGGTGAAATCGGTCGAGGCGATGGCGAGCATCTGCCTCGGGGCCGAGCGCCAGTTCCGCCACGACACCGATTTCGAAGCCGCGCGCCGCGGCCTGCAGCGCGCTGACGAGGCCATCGCCATGGCGGCGATGTTCCTCACCGAGCACATCGAGCTGAAGGGCATCGTGGCACTCACCGAATCCGGTGGCACCGCGCGCCACCTGTCGCGCTTCCGCGCCGCCGTGCCGGTGTTCGCGCTGAGCCGCTTCGACGAGGCGCGGCGCAAGATGTCGCTGATGCGCGACGTCTTCCCGATCCATTTCGACACCCGCGGCCTGTCGCCGGGCGTGGCGGCGCGCTCGGCCGCCAAGCAGCTGCACGACCTCGGCCTGCTGGCCGCCGGCGACCGCATCATCGTCACCAACGGCGACTCGATGGAGCGCCGCGGCGCCACCAACACCCTGCGCCTGCTGGAGATCGGCGTGGGCGGGCACGTCGAGGGATTGGGGGAGCTTTGATGGGACGGAAGCGCCGGTTCGATGGTCGGCGCGTCGCCGCGGCGGTTTTCGCCATCGTCGTCGCCGGCGCCGCGTCGGGCGCGTCGACAAAGACCGAAGTCCTGAGCGAACCGGATGCACTGCGTATCGAGGGTAACAGTGGTCTGACGCTGCAGTGGCTCGAGAGCTACGGGGCGCCGCCGCGCGGTGAGGTCACCGCATCGTGGATCAACGGCGTCCTGCAGCTTCGCGGCGAACAGCAGGGATCCGACGGGGCGTACGTCCGTATCGACGGCGTGGTGACCCGCATCGAGGCGCGGCGCTTCCAGTTCCGCGGCCGCCTGAGCTACAACCTGCCGCCGGTGGCCTACGAATACCTCGGGCCGCAGGTCACCGAGCATCGGCGTTGCGATGTCGAGGGTGATTTCGAGTTCTTCGCGTCCGGCCAGCGGCGCTATTGGCGCTGGCAGCAGATGGAGGCCTGCGGCAACGGCACGACGGACTACATCGACCTGTACTTCTGAGGCCCTCAGGGCGCAGGGCGGGGCGGTTGGCCGGGCTCGGCTATAATCCGGGCCCTTTCCCACCCGCCGAGCCCCCGCAATGAGCATCGAAGAACTCGCCGACATCGCCCAGGCCATGGTTGCCCCCGGCAAGGGCATCATCGCCATCGACGAATCCACCGCCACCATCGGCAAGCGCTTCGATTCGGTCGGCATCGCCAACACCGAAGAGAACCGTCGCGCCTACCGCGAGATGCTGCTCACCACGCCGAACCTGTCCGACTACATCTCGGGCGCGATCCTGTTCGACGAGACCCTGCGCCAGAGCACCAAGGACGGCGTGCCGTTCGCGAAGGTGATGGCCGACAACGGCATCCTGGCCGGCATCAAGGTCGACACCGGCGCCAAGCCGCTGGCCGGCTGCCCGGGCGAGACGGTGACCGA
>JBOFQO010000308.1:0-1279 GCA_051660925.1 Silanimonas sp.
AGTCCGGCCCGATGCTCGCCAGCGCCGACGCCAACGGCCAGCGCGAGGCGCTGTTCGAAGCCACCGCGCTGAAGGCCGCCCGCGGCGAGCAGCAGGACGAGCGCTTCCGCCTGCTCTACGTCGCGCTGACCCGCGCGCAACAGGCCTGCCACGTGTTCACCCTGCCGCCGAACCGGCCCTCGACCGCCGACGGCAAGGCGCCGAAGCTCGATCCGGAACGCTCGGCGCTCGACGCGCTGTTGGCTCGCTGGCCGGACGACGAGCGCGGCAACGCGCATCCGCACGTCGAGTGGCGGCGCGGCTGGCCGACGCCGTCTGCGCTGCGCGCCCCGCGCTTCGATGACGGCGTCGCGCTCGATGCGGTTGAAGCCCCGGCGCCGGGCCCCTTCGCTCTGCCCGGCCGCTACAGCTTCTCGTGGCTGACCAGCGGCGAGCCGCAGGCCGCCCTCGAACCGCGCGCCGCCGACGACGAGGCCACCGCGAACGTCGAGGCGCCGAACGACGTTGATGAGGCTCTCGACGCGGCGGTCGCAGGCGACGCGCTCGATGCAGCGCTCGATGCAGCGCTCGCTGCGCTGTCGATGGTGCGCGGCCCGGGCTTCGGCAACGCGTGGCACGCGCTACTGGAAACGCCGACGCCCGGCCGTCGCTACGCCGACGAGCCCGCGCGCGTGCTCGACGCGCTGCGCGCGCAGGCCGTGCGTCGCGATGACGGCGGCGAGCTCGATGCGCTCGTCATGCCCGTAGCCGCGATGCTTGATCGCGCGTGGACCACGCCGCTGCCGCTGCCTGGTGCGCCGGTGCTCGGTGCGCTGCCGCCGCAGACGCGCACCGCCGAGAGGGGCTTTCACTTCCGTCTCGATGGCGTCGACTGGGCCGCACTGCGCAGCATCGCCGCACGGCACGGCGAGCCCGCGCTGATCCCGTCGGCGCGTGACGCGCGGCTGCGCGGCAGCATGGAAGGCTTCGTCGACCTCGTGTTCGATTTCAACGGCCGCGCCCACGTGCTCGACTGGAAGGGCAACGCGCTGCCGACACTCGCCGCGGCCAGGCCCGACGGCCTGCGCGCGCTGATGGACGCGCACCACTACCGCTTCCAGGCCCTGCTCTACACCGTCGCGCTGCATCGCCTGCTGCGCCAGCGCCACGGCGCGCGCTACGCCATCGCGCGCCACCTCGGCCCGCCGGTCTACGTGTTCCTGCGCGCCTTCGGCCTGGCCCCCGCGCACGCGCCGACGCTGGGCGCGTGGACGCAGGATTTCGCGCCGGCGCTCGTCGA
>JBOFQO010000309.1:0-6357 GCA_051660925.1 Silanimonas sp.
GGTGTCGGCGTGCGTGCCATCAGCGGCGAGAAGACCGGCTTCGCCTATACCGATGAGATCGATCTACCAGCCCTACTGGAAGCGGCGCGCGCTGCACGCGCGATCAGCCGCGAGGGCGCGACCACCGCGCGCGGGAAGCGCATCACCGTCGCCGGCCACGCGCTGTATCCGGCCATCGACCCAATCGACCGTTTCGCGCCAGAAGGAAAACTCTCGAAGCTGCGCGAAATCGAAGCCTGGGTGCGCGCCGCCGACCCTCGCGTGGTGCAGGTGTCGGCCTCGCTGTCGGCCGCGGTCGACACCGTGCTGGTGGCTCGCGCCGATGGCACGCTCGCCGCCGACGTGCGCCCGCTCGTGCGCTTCAACGTGCAGGTCATCGTCGAGCAGAACGGCCGGCGTGAATCCGGCTACGCCGGCGGCGGCGGGCGCTTCGACTACGTCGAGCTGTTCGCGAATGGCCGTGCCGAAGGCCTCGCGAAGGAGGCCCTGCGCCAGGCGCTGGTGAACCTCGACGCTGTCGATGCCCCGGCGGGAGCCATGCCTGTTGTCCTCGGCCCCGGCTGGCCGGGCGTGCTGCTGCACGAGGCGGTCGGCCACGGCCTTGAGGGCGACTTCAACCGCAAGGGCACGTCGATCTACTCGGGGCGCATCGGCGAGCGCGTCGCCGCACCCGGCGTCACTGTCATCGATGACGGCACGCTGGACGCGCGCCGCGGCTCTTTGAACATCGACGACGAGGGTGCACCAACGCAGCGCACGGTGTTGATCGAGGACGGCATTCTCAAGGGCTACATGCAGGACAGCCTCAATGCGCGGCTGATGGGCGTGGCGCGCACCGGCAACGGACGGCGTGAGAGCTTCGCCCACCTGCCGATGCCGCGCATGACCAACACGACGATGGCGGCCGGTTCGCATTCGCTGGAGGAAATGATCGCCTCGGTGGAGCGCGGCCTGTTCGCGCCGAACTTCGGCGGCGGCCAGGTCGACATCACCACCGGCAAGTTCGTGTTCTCGGCCAGCGAGGCCTACCTGATCGAGAACGGGAAGATCACCACGCCCGTGAAGGGCGCCACGCTGATCGGCAACGGGCCCGAAGTCATGAATCGCGTGACGATGATCGGCAACGACCTGCAGCTCGACGCCGGCGTCGGCGTGTGCGGCAAGAATGGCCAAAGCGTGCCGGTGGGCGTAGGCCAACCCTCGCTCAAGATTTCGTCGATGACGGTCGGTGGGACGAAGGCGTGATCGTTTCGCCCGCGCGCGCCGGTGACGCGCGCTCAGCCTTCGCGCGGGTCGCCGTCGTCCTCGTCGGAAGGGCTCGCATCGAAGCCGGCATTGGCGTCGGCCTCGGCCATCAGCTCGCGCAGCACGCGGAACAGTTCGCGGAAGCTGTGCGGCGGCTTGTTGGCCAGACGCTCCGCCTTGGCGTTGCGAGCCAGTGTGCGCAGCTGCTGGCGGTCGGCCATCGGGTACAGCGCGACGAACTCAGCCAGTCCTTCGTCGCCACCGTCGACGATCCGCAGCCGCCAGTGCTCGACACGGTGCAGGGCCGCGGCCTCGCGGCGCGCGTCCTCCTTGGTGTGCTCGAGCGCGGCGCGCAGGGCTTCCAGCACGTCGTCGTCCTCGCGGCGCATCTGCTTAGCCAGCCACTGCGTCTGCCGCTTGCGGGCGATGTGCGAGGTGATGCGCTGCGAGTCGATCACCAACGCGCGAAGCTCGTCGGGCATCGGCAGCAAGCCAAGCGCGGCGTGGCCGGTGTCCATCAGCTTGCCGGCCATCGCCAGCACGTCGAGCGCCTCGCGCCGCTTCGCGCTGCGGCTTTCGTCGAGGAATTCGCCGGTTTCGGGGTCGCGTCCGCGCATGCGCCGGGGCCGTACAGATAAACGATGCACAGGATAACGCAGTGACCGCAGATGCCACCCTCGACCGCCTCGCCGAGCTGTCCGCGCTGGCCGTGTCGGAAGCCCGCCGCCTCGGCGCCTCGCAGGCCGAAGCCAGCGCCAACGACGAGCGCGGCCTGAACGTCAACGTGCGGATGGGCGAGGTCGAATCGGTCGAGCGCACCCGCGACCGCGGCATCGCCGTCACCGTCTACTTCGGCCAGCGCAAGGCGCAGGCCAGCACCGCCGACCTGCAGCTTGAGAGCCTGCGCCGCACGGTCGAGATGGCCTGCGCGATCGCGAAGCACACCGAGCCGGATCCGGCGAACGGGCTCGCCGACGAGGCCCGTATGGCGCGCGCGCCCCGGGATTTCGACCAGTGGCACCCCTGGGCGATTGAGGCCGATGCCGCGGTGGCGCTGGCGCTCGAGGCGGAAGCAGCCGGCCGCGGCTTCGACCCGCGCATCAGCAACTCCGAAGGCGCGTCCGTCTCCACCAACGAAGGCCTGTCGGTCTACGCCAATTCTCACGGGTTCGTCGGCCGCGAGAAGAGCACCAGCCATTCGATCAGCGCGTCCCTGATCGCCGGCTCGGGCGATGCCATGCAGGGCCAGTACTGGTACAGCGCGGCTTTGCACGCAGAGGCGCTCGAGAGCGCCGCGCATGTCGGCCGCAAAGCCGCTGAGCGCACGCTGGCCCGGCTCGATCCGCGCAGCGCGCCGACCGGGGAATTCCCTGTGCTTTTCGTGCCGGAAGCGGCGCGCTCGCTGGTCGCGCATCTGGTCGGCGCGGTCAGCGGTGGCGCGCTCTACCGCAAGGCGAGCTTCCTGGTCAATGCGCAGGGGCAGCAGCTCTTTCCCGACTGGTTCCGCATCGTCGAACGTCCGCACCTCCTCGGCGGCTGGCGCAGCGGCGATTTCGACGCGGATGGCGTGGCCACCCGCGAATCGGCGCTCGTCGACGGCGGCGTGCTGCAGCGCTACGTGCTCGGCACGTATTCGGCGCGTCGGCTCGGGCTGGAGAGCACCGGTAACGCCGGGGGCGTGCACAACCTTGAGGTCGCGGCCAACGCCGAGGGGTTCGATTCGATGTTGAAGGGCATGACGCGCGGCCTCGTTGTCACCGAGCTGATGGGGCAGGGTGTCAACACGGTCACCGGCGACTACTCGCGCGGCGCAGCGGGCTTCTGGGTCGAAGGCGGGGCTGTCGCCTACCCGGTCGACGAACTGACCATCGCTTCCAACCTGCGCGAGATGTTCATGGCCATTGAGGCGGTCGGCGCCGACATCGACACGCGTTCCGCGACGGCGGTCGGCAGCCTGCTGGTCGGACGGATGACCGTGGCGGGGGGAGAGGCCGCGGAGGGCTGAGACCGGGTTTTTCTTGACACGTCTTCACCGTTTCCCGACAGTGGGCTGCACCGCCACACCACCCAGGGGAACCCCATGTCTGACGCTTTTGCTCCACCACCCGCTCCGCAGGGCGCCGCTCACGAAGAAGACAAGATGCTCGTCATTATCGGGCACATCTTCGCGATCGTTGCCTTGGTTCTCTGGCTGATGAACAAGGACAAGCCCGAGAAGGCTTATCTGATCGACCAGACCAAGGAAGCCACCAACTTCGGCATCACGGTCGTCCTCGCGTCGATCGTCATGTCGATCATCGGCGTGATTCCCTTCATCGGCTGGCTCTTCGCACTCGTCGCTTTCCCGGTCTTCAGCATTGGCGTCATCATTCTGATCGTGATGGCGGTGATCAACGTCTCGAAGGGCAATGCCCATCGTTACCCGTTTGCGCTGCGCCTGATCAAGTAATCAACGCGCGCGCTGCACGGCCATGACGGCCAGGTCCGCGAGGGCCTGGCCGTTGTCGTTTCCCGTGCCGGTGAATGGGGAGAGGGCGGCATCAAGCTCTGCGGCCACCGCATCCAGTCGAGCGCGCGCGCCTTCGAGGCCGAGCAGGGTGACGTAGGTGCTCTTGCCCTGCGCCTCGTCCTTGCCGGCGGTCTTGCCGAGCGTGGACGAATCGGCTTCGGCATCGAGCAGGTCGTCCTTGATCTGGAAGCCCAGGCCGAGCAGGGCCCCGATGCGGCGCAGCGCGGCGAGCTGCTCGGTGTTGGCACCGCGCAGCAGCCCCCCCATCACGAGCGCGGCTTCGATCAGGGCGCCGGTCTTCAAACGGTGCATCGTGGCCAGCGCGTCGGGCGACTGCTTCTGGCCGGTCATGGTCATGTCGATGGCTTGTCCGCCGCACATGCCGCGCGAGCCCGCGGCGCGGGCCAGTTCGCGCAGGGCCGCGAGCACCGCCTCGGCCGAGGCGGCCGCGTCCGCAAGCACGCTGAAGGCCGCGGATTGCAGGGCATCGCCGGCGAGGATGGCGGTGGCCTCGTCGAAAGCGACATGGACGGTCGGACGGCCGCGGCGCAGGGTGTCGTCATCCATGGCCGGCAGGTCGTCGTGGACCAACGAGTAGGCGTGAATGAGTTCGACTGCCGCGGCGGCGTGGTCGAGCGGATCGGCCGCGGCCGTAAGAGTGGGTCCGGAGCTTCGGGCATCGGCCGGGATGGGCGGCCGGCCCAACGCGTCGCCAGCGGCGTACACCAGCAATGGGCGTAGGCGCTTGCCCTGGCCGAGCACGGCGTAGCGCATCGCAGTGTGCAGTGGCGTGGGCGGGTCGCCCGTGGCCGGGAGCGTCGTGTCGAGGAAGGCGTCGACCCGCGTGCGCCACGCCTCAAGCGTGGCCTTACTCCGCATCGGCGCGGAACTCGCGGCCACTGGCCGGGTCGGCGGGGTCGGCCAACAAACGGATGCGCAGCTCGGCCTGCTCCAGCGCCCCTTGGCATTGGCGGTACAGCGCCACGCCGCGCTCGTAGGCGCCCAGGGAATCCTCAAGGCTGAGGTCGCCGCCTTCCAGGCGCTGCACCAAGGCCTCAAGTTCATCGAGGGCGCGTTCGAAGTCCTGCGGCGGCGTCGGGGTCGGGCTCATGGCCGCAGTTTACCCACCCGGCACCGCCGCCTGCCAAAGCAGGCGTGCGCCGTGGCGTCGCAGCCAGTCGTCGAACGCGGCGCCGTAGGCGAGGTCGCCCAGGGCTTGCAGGTCGCCGTCGCCATCGACGAGGAGCGGGACGGCGTCGCGCATCCAAGGCGGCACGCCCAGCGCGGCGAAATGCACTTTCAGCGGGCGCGAGTGCGCGTCGCCGGCGGCGCGGAAACGTCGCGGCGCTGCGTCGCGATGCACCAGAGCCAGCGGGGGGTCGAAGCCGTCGGCACCGACGAGCGATAGCGTGTTCCCTCCGCCGAGCGCCAGCGGCTCGCGACCGTCCCAGCGCGACGCGTCCGGCGCGTCGAGCGCGTCACGCAGCGTCAGCCACAGGCGGTCGTTCCATTGGCGCAGCACGTGCCGTCCCAGCGTGTGCTGCAGCGCGCGACCACGCGGTAGGCGTCCCCAGTCCCCCAGCACGCGCTCGATCGCATCGGTCGTCAGGGCGGCGTCGCGACCCTCGCCCCAGGCGCGCAGCGCTCGCGTCGCGCGTGCCCTCGACAGGCCGCGCAGCGCGGTTGCGTCGAGCGTGTCGCCAGCGAGGCCTTGCAGCGTTGCGAGATCGGCACGCGCCTGCCGGCTCGCGAGAGCGTCGGCGTCGGCGAGGTGTCGCGCGCTCTGGGCCAGTGCCGCGTCGGCCTGCGGCCAATGGCGCCGGAGCAGGGGCATCACCTCGTGGCGCAGGCGATTGCGCGAGAAACGCGTATCGGCGTTCGAGGGGTCGTCGATCCAGGCCAGTCCATGGGCGTTCGCATACGCCGCCACGTCGGCAGCGGGCGTTTCGAGCAGCGGACGCCAGATCGGCCCGCGGGCATCGACACTGAGGCCACGCATCGCCGACAACCCGCGCTCGCCGCTGCCGCGCAGCAGGGCCAGCAGCAGCGTTTCGGCTTGGTCGTCGCGGTGGTGCGCGAGCACCAGGCATTCATCGTTGCGGCGCTCGGCGGCGAACGCGGCGTAGCGGGCGCGACGCGCAGCTTCCTCGAGGCCGCGGCCCTCGTGCGTCACCGCGACGCGGCGCACCGCGCACTCGACGCCCAGAGCCGCTGCCTGCGATGCGCAGTGGTCTGCCCAGCGGTCCGCGTCCGCATGCAGGCCGTGATGCACGTGCACGGCGCGCAGGCTGACCCACGGCGAGCCCTTCGCGGTGGCCAACCGATGCAGCAGTGCCGTTGAATCGCGCCCGCCGCTGAAGCCGAGCAGCAGTCGGCGCGGGGCGTCGGCGGGAAGGGGCGGGAGATCCATGTCGCAAGCCTAGCGACCCACGGGGCCGGGCGCGGTGCCTCAGCCAGCGGCGAACGCTCCGTAGCGTCGCAGCCGGGCGTAGCGGCGGTCGAGCAGCTCATCCTTCGACAACGGGTCGAGCTTGGCCAGCTCGGCCATCAGCGTGGCCTTGAGCGTCTGCGCCATCACGGCCGGATCTCGGTGCGCACCGCCG
>JBOFQO010000310.1:0-3324 GCA_051660925.1 Silanimonas sp.
GCTGACCGGCCTCACGCGCGAGATCGAGGCGCCCGGCTTCATCGCGTTCCCGATGGCCAACCCGCACCGCATCTTCGCGACCGAGCCCGGCGGCTGTCGCCTGCTGTGCTGCTACGTGCTGCCGGTGGATGCGGTCTCTCTCGGCCTGATCCGGGCGCTGCCGAATCCGCGGGTGGTCGATCTTCGGGAACACGAGGTGCTGTCGGCGCTCGGCCGGCTGATCGCCGCGGAAGCCGCGCAGGTCCGGCCGGGCCACGACGAGAGTGTGCAGTTGCACCTGAAGGCCGTGGTCATGGAAACGGTGCGCATTGCGCTGGCCGGCGGCCAGGTGCCGGCGGGCATCTTGCCGGTGCTGGCCGATGCGCGGCTGGCGCGCGCCGTCGCGGCTTTCCTCGAGCGTCCGGGCGCGCACTGGACGATCGCTGGGCTGGCACGCGTCGCCGGGATGTCGCGCTCGGCCTTCGCAGCAACCTTCGCCCGCGTGGCCGGTGCGACGCCGCAGCAGTTCCTCAGCGCGGTGCGCTTCGACCTCGGGGCCCGACTGCTCGCCGAGGGCGTTCCGATGAAGGCCGTGGCACGGGCGGTGGGCTACGCTTCGTCATCATCGTTCGCGCGCTCGATGCGATTGGCAAGGACGCGCGCGCACGCGGCGCCCGCTTTCCCGCTATGCGTTCCATGAGCAAGTGTTCGCACCACTTGGCTAGCGTATAGAAGCCCATCGCGGCATACGCGGTCGCCGCCAGCAGCACGAGCTGCAGGGCGCCGCCTTCTGCCAGTGCGTCGATGCCGTGTTCACCGATGAAGCGCAGGTTGGCGCGCAGCATCAGGAACAAGTTGAGGCTGGCGATACCGAACAGGCTGAAGCACACGGTCAGCCAGCCCATGAGCACGGGCCAGGGCGCATCGCCGAGCCGCTGCAGCAGTGATCGCCGCGTCGTGGACTCGCCGCGCGCCATCGCGCTCACGCGGGCGTTCCGTCGTCCGCGCGGCGCGCCGCGGCGACCCAGCCTTCATCGACCCAGGCGAGCAGGGCCGGCGCGGCGACCTCGAAGCTGATCGGTGCTGCGTCGTCAGTGCAGGCTTCGGCCAGGCACGCGCCGGCGCGCAGGCGCGCGAGCAGCAGGGCTTCGCCGGTGGCCACGCTGCGGAAGAAGGTCTGACCGTCGCGACGCCAGAACGCGATGTCGGCGTCGGGGCCGACGTTTTCGCGGGGCACCGCGGCGGCGTCGACCGCCACGTCGGGCTCTCGCCAGCGCTCGAGGGCCGCGGCCTCGCCGCGCCCGAGCGCGAGGGCGGGTACCCAGTCGAAGTGCAGGGTGGGCCATGCCTCAAGCGGCAGGGCCAGCAGGGCTGAGCGGTTCAGTGGCTCGGCGTCGGCCGCGTCGAAGGCACGACGCAGCCCGGCGTCGATGGTGGCCACGCCAGCGGCGATCGTCCGGCCCGCGTCGCGACGGCGCAGCCATGCCGGGAAATCGCCGCCGTAGCGGGCCAGCGACCGGTCGGTCGGCGGATGAGCCTCAACGTAGGCCAGGGCCAGCGCGTCGAAGCGCGCTTCGCCGAGCAGGCGCGCGCAGCGTTCGTAGACCGACGCCAGCGCTTCGACGAGGCGCCGCCGGTAGGCGTTGGCGTAGACCGCGAGCCGCTGTTCGACGCTGAAGTGCGGGGTGCCGCGGACGTCCACCGCGGCCTGGTCGCCACCGTCGACTAGGCCGTGCAGGAAGCGCGACTGCAGACCGGCCCGCGCGTTCATGCAGCCACCGGCACCGCGGCGGCGGCGGCGTCGCGTCGCAGCGCATCGTTCGCGCGCACCTCGGCGGCGATGCGCCGCGCGACGCCGAGCTCGGCCTCGAGTTCGTCCAGCGGGGGAATATGGTCGTCGCGCTCGATCATCGTCGCGCGGCCGCCGGTGCGGGCCACGAACTCGTGATACAGCGCCCACACCGGGTCAGCGACGGCGGCGTCGTGGGTGTCGATGAGGTAGCCGTCGCGCACGGTGTGGCCGGCGAGGTGCAGCTGCTGCACGCGTTCGAGCGGCACGCCGTTGAGGAAGGACAGCGCGTCGAAGCCATGGTTCACCGCGCTGACGTGCACGTTGTTGAGGTCGAGCAGCAGCAGGCAGTCGGCTTCGCGGCACAGGGCGTCGAGGAAGGCCCATTCGGGCATCTCGTCGTCGCGGAAACTGACGTAGCTGGAGACGTTCTCCAGCACCAGTCGGCGGCCCAGCAGGTCCTGCACCTGGCGCACTCGTGCCGCGACGTGGTGCACGGCCTGAGCGGTGTAGGGCAGGGGCAGCAGATCGTGCGCGTGCACGCCGCCCAGGCCGCCCCAGCAGACGTGGTCGGAGACCCACAGGGGCTCAACGCGCGCCGCAAGCGCCTTGAGTCGCTTCAGGTAATCGAGGTCGAGCGGGTCGCTGCCGCCGATCGACAGCGTCACGCCGTGCATCGCCATCGGATAGTCGGCGCGCAACCGGTCGAGCCACTGCAGCGGCTTGCCGCCGTCGACGAGGAAGTTCTCGGAGATGATCTCCAGCCAGTCGACGTCACGCTTCGAGGCGGCGAAATCGGCGTAGTGCTGCGGACGCAGGCCGAGGCCGAAGCCAGGTGACGGAGCGAGCATCGGGAGTCTCTCCTGAGCGTGGATACGACGTGCGGCAGCGACCGGCCTGGCGGCCGGCCGTGCCGCGCGTTGATCAGCGGGCGGCGATGTCGCCGATGGTGCCGTCCTGGTCCAGGCACTCCTTGGCCGTCGTGGCCTTGAAGCCGTGGCCGGCGCACTCGGCGTTGCCCTTGCACGCGTGCTCGGTGGTCTTGCAGTCGTTCTGGCCCTTGCACGAGGTGATGCCGTAACAGTGGATGGTGTCGCCGGCGGCGACGGCGGCACCGGTGCTGCCCTGCGGGGCGTCGGCGGCCGCGGCGGCGAAGGACGTGGCGAAAGCGGCAGCGAAAGCGGCGAGCGAAAGCGTGGTCTTCATGGTTGTTTTCCTTGGGTGGCGACGAGGGACAGGGCGGGGGCCGACCCGAACGGATCGGCCATTTCCGGCGCAACGTGGCCTACCGATCGGCTCGGCCACCGTGCGCATTCACCGTACGTGGAGGGTTGGCGCCGGGTTACAGCGTTGGATGAATTGCACGCGATTCGCGACGCTGTGGATCACCGGCGGCGGCGCGGCAGGCGGCAGCTTCACGTGGTGGCGCGAACCAGTCCGGTCACGTTGCGCGCGCCGTCGCCTCGCGACTGCGCCGCGGTGAATGCCGCCCGCGCCGCAGGGAAGGACGGGCCGAGGGCGTCCTGCCGCGCGGCGAGACCAACGAGGTAGCCGAG
>JBOFQO010000311.1:0-9661 GCA_051660925.1 Silanimonas sp.
AGCGCGTCGGCCGTGCCCTGGAGCGCGGGGGCTACCTCGTCGGCGTGCTCAGCGGCGACGTGCCGCAGAAGAAGCGCCAGAGCCTGCTGGCGAAGTTCCAGCGCCGCGAGCTCGAGGTCCTCGTCGCCACCGACGTCGCGGCCCGCGGCCTGCACATTGACGGCGTCAGCCACGTCTACAACTTCGACCTGCCCTTCGAGGCCGAGGACTACGTGCACCGCATCGGCCGCACCGCGCGCCTCGGTGCCGAGGGCGACGCCATCACCTTCGCCTGTGAGCTGTACGCGCAGCACTTGCCGGCGGTCGAGGCCTACATCGAGCAGAAGATCCCGGTCGACGCCGTCACCACCGACCTGTTGACGGCCCTGCCGCGCCCGGAGCGCGAAGCCCTGCCGGAAGGTGCGGAGCCGGTCGAACGCGTTAGCGACATCTTCCGCGAAGCCCGCGCCGAGATGGCCGAGAAGGACGCCAAGCACGGCCGCGGCGGCCGCAGCGGCAGCGGTGGAGGCCGCAGCGGCGGTCCGCGTCGCGACGATGGCCGGGGTGACCGTGGCCCGCGTCCGCCGCGTGCGGAAGGCGAGCGTGGCCCGCGTCCGCCGCGCCCCGAGGGTGAGCGCGGTCCGCGTCCCGAGCGCGCGCCGAAGCCGGAGGCCGAGGTCGCCGTCGCCTCGTCCGTCGCCGTGGCGGAGGGCGTGCCGAACGCCGCCGAGAGCCCGGCCGAGGCCGAGCGTCGCCGCCGCCGTCGCCGTCGCAAGCCGCGCGGTGAGCGCGGTGCAGACGGCGCCACCGGCGCGGCCAATGCCGCGGCCGCCGCCGGCCCGGTCGGCGTGTCGAAGGAGAGCTTCTTCGCCCGCATGGCCGCCCGCGTGAAGGGCTGGTTCGGCGGCTGATATGCCCCTGCTGCGCTTCGACGCGGTCCACAAGCAATACCCGGGCGGCCGTGCCGCCCTGCAGGACGTGAGTTTCGGCGTCGAGGCCGGCGAGGTGCTGTTCGTCACCGGCCACAGCGGCGCCGGCAAGAGCACCCTGCTGAGGCTGCTGCACCTCGCCGAGCGGCCCGACCGCGGCGCGGTGCTGCTGGAAGACCGCAACCTCGCCGCCGTCCGCGGCCGCGACGTGGCGCGCTACCGTCGCCGCGTCGGCGTGGTGTTCCAGGATCATCGCCTGCTGCCGCACTGGAGCGTGGCGGACAACGTCGCCCTGCCGCTGCGCATCGCCGGCGCGCCCGAGGTCGACGTACTGCCGCGGGTGCGCGAGGTGCTGGGCCGCGTGGGTCTGGGCGACCGGTTGACCGCGCTGCCGCCGCAGCTCTCGACCGGAGAACAGCAGCGCGTCGGCATTGCCCGCGCCATCGTGTCGGCGCCGGTGCTGCTGGTGGCCGACGAGCCCACCGGCAACCTTGATCCACAGCTCGCCGCCGAGGTCATGGGCCTGTTCCTGGAACTCCCCGAGCGCGGCACCACGGTGCTGATCGCCAGTCACGACCTCGCGCTGATCAAGCGCACGCGCCAGCGCACCCTGGTGCTGCACGAGGGCCGGCTCGTTGACGACATCGCCGCGCAGGACCTCGCCGCATGAGCCATTGCGCATGAGCACGACGCGCCCGCCCTCGCGGCCCGCTGCCGCACGTCGTGAGGTCTACGCGGCGCCGGGCGTTGGTGCCTGGGGCCGCAGCCACCGCCGCGCCTTCGCTGACGCCATTGCGCGTCTGCGCGCTGCACCGCTCGCCACGTCGGCGACGCTGGTGGTGTTCGCGTTGGCCCTGCTGCTGCCCCTACTGCTCGGGTTGTTCCTGTCGAATGCGCTGCGCTTCGCCGGTACGCTCGACGCGGCACGCGAGCTCAGTGTCTTCCTCGACACCGGCGTCGATCGCGCGGGTGCACGTCGCCTCGCCGAGGCCTGGACCGCGCGCCCCGACGTCGCCGCCGTGGCGTTGCGTTCGCCGGACGAGGGTCTCGCCGAGTTCAAGCAGATGAGCGACCTCGCCGGCGCGCTCGACCTGCTCGACGGCAACCCCCTGCCCTGGGTGCTGGTGGTCTCGCCGGAAAACGGCAGCGCCCGCGATCCGGCCGCGCTGGCCGCGGCCCTGCAGGCCGAGCCCGACGTGGACAGCGTGCAGTACGACGCCGCCTGGCGCGCGCGGCTCGATGCCTGGCTGGCGCTCGGACGCCGCGCGGTGCTGCTGCTCGGCGTGCTGCTGGCCGCCGGCGCGGTGCTGGTGGTCGGCAACACCGTTCGCCTTGACCTGGCTGCGCGCCGCGACGAGATCGCGTTGCTGCAGCAGCTTGGCGCCGACGATGCGGACATCCGCCGCCCGCTGCTGCATTTCGGCCTGCTGCTCGGCGCGCTGGCCGGTGCGCTGGCCCTGGCCGGCGTGGTCGCCATTGGCGGCCTGCTGCGCGCGCCGATGGCTGAGCTGGTCGCGACCTATGCCGGCGGTTTCGCGCTCGCCGGCCCGGGCCTGGCCGAGGCCGTCGTCGTTCTTGCGACCGCCGCCTCGCTGGGCTGGCTTGGCGCGCGGGTGGCGGCGGGCCATTATCTGCGGACTTCGCGTCCGGCCGACCCATGAGCACACCCGCGTTCCGCACCTTCGACAGCACGTCGCCACGCATCCTCGTGGTCGACGGCTCGAAGGTCGTGCGCAAGATGATCGAGGGCGTGCTGCGCCAGCAGCTGCCGCAGGCCGAGATCATCCTCTGCGAGAGCGGCAGCGACGCCAAGGTGGCGCTGCAGCAGGGCGCGATCAACCTTGTCACCACGGCGCTGCGCCTGCCCGACATCGATGGCCTTGAGCTGGCGCGCTACCTGCGCGAGCACACGCCGCAGGCCTACATCCCCATCATCGTCGTCTCCGGCGACGTGCAGGATCGCCTCGAGACGCGCTCGATCACCGACGACGTCACCGACTACTTCGACAAGTCGCTGGGCTTCACCGCGCTGGCCGCCTTCATCAAGGGCTACGTGGCGCCGGAAGGCGCGCCTGGCGGCGAAGTGCTGTATGTCGAGGACAGCAAGGTCGTCGCCGTCGCCACCCGCCGCATGCTCGAGAAGCATGGCCTGAAGGTGATGCACTGCAGCGGCGTCGAGGATGCCATCGCCTGGTTGGAATCGGCGTTGACCCAGGGCCGCGTGCCCGGCTGCGATATCGTCCTGACCGACGTCTACCTGAAGGGCGAACTCACCGGCAAGGACCTCGTGAAGTCGATCCGCAACGATTTCGGCTACCCGAAGGGTCAGCTGCCGGTGCTGGTGATGACCGGCGACGCCAATCCCGCGAACCAGACCGAGCTGCTGCGCAGCGGCGCCAACGACCTCGTGCTGAAGCCGATCGAGGAGCGTCTGCTGATCACCAAACTGCTGTTCCAGCTGCGCGTCGGCCGCCTGCTGCGTGAGCGGCACGGCTACGCGTGACGAAGTCCGCGTATCCTTCACCGGCCGCGTCCGCGGCTCCCCTGTTTCTCCCACCCGTCCCTCACGAAGAAGGCCCCGCATGTCGCTCCGTCTGATTGCCCCCCTCGCTCTCATCCTGTCCTTGTCCGCCTGTGGCGGTGGCGCCAGCGACGCCACCACCGACGCCACCACCGGCACCGAACCGGCGGAGACCGAAGACGTCGGCGTGTTCGATCTCGCCATTGGCGACTGCCTGATCGACGACACCGAGGGTGAAGTGGCCGAGACCACCAAGATCGACTGCGCGGCACCGCATCTCTCCGAGGTCTACCACCTGTTCGACCTGCCGGGCGGCACCATGCCCGAAGGTGAGGCCATGAACGCGGCCGTCCAGGCCGGCTGCCTCGCGGCGTTCGAGCCCTACGTCGGCCTCGACTACGACAGCTCCGAGTACGTGTTCACCACGCTCGAGCCGACGCCGGAAAGCTGGGCCGACGGCGACCGCGAAGTCGTTTGCATGCTGGCCACGCAGGACGACAGCAAGATCACCGGCAGCCTGCGTAACGCCAAGCGCTGATCGCCGCCATGGCGGCGGCCCTGCATCCGGGCTGGGGGGCGCGCGTCGGCGCGTACCTCGAACGCGCGGACATGCAGGCGCTCGCCGCCTTCCTGCGCGCCGAGAAGGCCGCCGGAAAGCGCATCCATCCGCCGGGGCGGCAGATGTTCGCCGCCCTCGACGCCGTGCCCTTCGACGACGTCCGCGTCGTCATCCTCGGCCAGGACCCCTACCACGGGCCCGGCCAGGCGCACGGCTTGAGTTTCTCGGTGCCGCCCGGCGTGGCCATCCCGCCCTCGCTGCTGAACATCTTCAAGGAGATCGAGCGCGACCTCGGGTTGCCGATGCCGCGCCACGGCTGCTTGCAGCATTGGGCCGCCCAGGGCGTGCTGCTGCTCAACGCCGTCCTCAGCGTCGAGGAAGGGCGGGCCGGCAGCCACGCCGGCAAGGGCTGGGAAGGGTTCACCGACGAAGTGATCGGCGCGCTGTCGCGTGAGCGCGAAGGCCTCGTGTTCCTGCTTTGGGGAAGCTACGCGCAAAAGAAGGGCGAGCTGATCGACCGGAACCGGCACTGTGTTCTGAAGGCGCCGCATCCGTCACCGCTGTCGGCGCATCGCGGCTTCCTCGGCTGCGGGCATTTCGGCAAGGCCAACCGCTGGCTTCAAGGCCGCGGCCTGCCGCCGATCGACTGGTCGCTGCCGGCCATCTGAGCCAGCGGGCGCCCACCACGGGCCGCGCCGCCATCGGGTCGAATTCCTACACGAGGGTCGTCGGTTATCCGATGGCCGACGTCAGCGCCGTCGTCGCAGGCTGGTCGCGTTGTCGGGATAGACCGCGGCGATGCGGCTTCGTCGCCTGCCGTTTCCACATCGTTCGAAGGAGAGCGAGATGGACATCGATTCGGTGCGTTCTCGGTTCGTACTCGTCCACGGGCTGCTGCTGGGCGCCTTGCTCGCCGCTGGTGTCATCCGTGCCGAAGAACTCGACGTGATGCCGACCGGGCTGGGCTCGGGCCGCATCGATTCGACCACCCCAGGCATCGACTGCGGGGCCGATTGCAGCGAAAGCGTCGCGAGTGGCGGATTGATCGAGCTCACGGCAACGCCGGACGTTGATTCGGTGTTCGTCGGTTGGGTGGGCGACTGCAGTGGAGCCGGCACCTGCGCGCTCACGATGACCCAGGACCGGCGGGTCCGAGCTCGGTTCGAACCCATCGCCGCGATTCCGGAGATCGCCGACTTCACGCCGGAGGGGCTCCGTGACTACTTGGTCGCCAATCCGCAGGTGAACACGCCAGCACGCTTCCTGCGCGCCCTGCCCGCCGAATTCCGGCAGAACTGGCTGATGATGTCGCGCTCGGAGAGCCTGCAGACCGGCACCGCGAAGACGCCGCGTTTCCTTCTGCCGAGCGCCGACATGCGCTTCGTGTTCACTTTCGGCATGCAGCAGCACAGCGCCTACCCGGGCGCGCATCCGAACGCCATCGAGTACATGCAGTGGGATCCGGCGGAAAAGAACTTCCGCTTCCACGAGATCGTGCTCGATGCGATTCCGCCGATCGGCGTGCTCGACGCCCGCGCGCGGGGCGTCGCCGCGGATGACGCCAAGTGCTTTGCCTGCCACTCGACTCGCAACGTGCTCAATCGCAGCACCTCGCCGGGAACCACGGGCATTCCGATCGGCCTGGTGCGGCACAAGGCGAAGCCGAACTGGGAAACCTACGACAGCTGGGCAGGCCTGCTCCCGTTCAACCGCGACCGGATCTACCAGGGCTCGGTCGAAGCCGCGGCGTTCCGTACGATCTTCAACCCATGGACGTGGCGTGCTGATCCGTCGACGCGGGCCTTTGTCGAGCAGCTCGATCTCCAGCCAGCGGGCGTGCCAGTCGCGCACGTGATCACGCGCGTCGAAGGGGGCGCCAACGATGGGCATGTCAACTTCGCCTTCGATGCGATCACGCCAACGCTGATCGAGCCCGCGCCAGTCGGTAGCGCAACAGCCGACATCGCCTACAGCTTCGACGGTGTTGCCGGCGCCTCGCCCTCGGCCGTGCAGCGCGGCGGCGCGTTCGTGACCGTGCACCACTCGCTGACGCCGACCAACGACGAGGGGCGCGCGGTGCAGTTCTTCGACATCCTCGGTGGCCTCGATGGCAACTTGAACCAGCAGCGCGTCGCTGACGAGGTCGCGACACATCGTTTCGCGACCGGCAACGTCCGCGTGGATCCGCGACCTGTGGCGCTGGCGATCGCCAAGGGATGCCTGGTCCGCGACGCCGCAACCGGCGCCACCACACCGGCGCTGAGCGGGGGACTGGCCTTCTTCACGGCGCGCCACGGCGGCATCGATCTCAACGGCATCTTCAACGACACGTTGGCGCGGTCAAGTCGGCTGCCGTTGCGGAAGGCGGACATCCAGGCCCTGAACCTCGACCGAAGCGGCGACCTCTATGCTGCCATCGGCGACCCGATCAACGGGTTGATCCAGGAGTACGGCGCGAGAACCAGCGCCGGTACGAGCACCAGCGATGAGCGGTTGCGGCAGGAGGTGTTCCGCCGCCCGATCGATGCGGGCTCGCCCGACCAGACCGCGATGGGCGGCTTCTACGTCGATCGCGAAATCAATCCGGGCAACTCGGAGAAGATGGCGCTGTATCGCTACTTCCTCGAGCCGCTCGGGGTCTCCGTCGACAAGTGGTCGATGGGCATTCGCGGGCGCTCCCGCTCGTACACCTTCGCCGACGTGTTCGGCGGCTACACCGCGCAGCTGCGGAGCGCGATCGAGGCGAACCTCGGGGCCGAGCCGTACCCCGGTCTGGCCGCGCCGTTCGACTGCGGTTCGTTGATCGCGGCCGTGAATTCGTCTTTCGCCGCCTTGCCGGCCGCGAGCGCGGTACCGACCTTCACCGACGTGCAGCGCATCTTCAACAAGGGCTGCATCGAATGCCACGGTGGCCTCGACTACCCGCCGTTCTCGGAGTTCTTCCCGGCCACGTACCTCGACTTCTCCGAGGACGAGAACCCGCCGGCCGGCGACGATCGCCTCGATCGATCGCATCAGATGGCGGTGGACTTCACGACCAACGATCCGGCCACGGCCTACCTGTACCAGCGCATCAACAACAACTCCGAGGACTGTCCGTACGGGATGATGCCGTGCGGCGGTCCCAAGCTGGCGCAGGCTGACATCGAGACGATCCGACGCTGGATTGTCGGCGCGCGGCCCTACACCAACGGCGACCCGCACATCCGCACCGTGGATGGCACGAACTACGATTTCCAGGCGGCCGGTGAGTTCGTGCTGCTCCGCGGCCAGGGCCTCGAGATCCAGGCGCGGCAGACGCCGGTGGAAACCCAGACGCCTCTCGGCCCGAATGCGCACACGGGTTTGTCATCGTGCGTGAGCATCAACACCGCGGCCGCCGTGCGTGTCGGCAACCACCGCATCACGTTCCAACCGCCGCCGCGCAAGGGATACGAACGCCAGGACGGCATGGCATCGAACGCGTCGCGCGGCGAAGGCATGCAGCTGCGCGTCGATGGCGAGCTTGTCACTGTGCCCGAGCGCGGCCTGGCGTTGCCGTCCGGTGGGCGAGTGCTGCGCACCAGCGGGAACGGCGTGCAGATCCTGGCGCCGGGCGGCACGGATGTCGTGTTGATTCCCGGGTTCTGGACGCACCACCAGCTCTGGTTCCTCAACATCGACGTGCGCCACGCGCGCGGCACCGAAGGCGTCATGGGGGCGATCGCGCCAGGCAACTGGCTGCCGGCGCTTCCCGATGGCAGCGTCCTCGGCGAGAAGCCGAGCGCGGATGCGCAGCGCTACAAGGATCTCTACGGCACGTTCGCCGGCGCGTGGCGGGTCACCGACGCGACCAGCCTGTTCGACTATGCGGCCGGAACGTCGACGCAGACCTTCACCCTGGGGTCCTGGCCCGGCCTGTCGCCGCAGACCTGCGCGCTTCCACCCGAGCACGCGACCGGCGCCGCGCCGCTGGCACCCCTGCCCATCGCCGTCGCGAAGCAGCAATGCAGCGCGCTGCGCGAGGATGACCGACGCAGCAATTGCGAACAGGACGTCATGGTGACCGGCGATGTCGACGTCGCCGCCACCTACCTGGCAACGCAGCGCGTGCTGCTCAATCCGCTGCCGAAGGCACCGACGCTCCGGTTGCCGGAAGACAACGCCACGGGACTGGGCCCGCGTGTCGACTTCGTCTGGGATCGCGCCAGCGACGCCGAGGACGATCGGTTGCAGTACTCCCTCTGCGTCTGGGCGGCTGGCGACACGCTGACGCAGGCGGCCTGCTCCGACCTGCCGCCGCCCGGCCGACTGCTCGATACGCAGATGCTGGACGCTTGGCTTTGGGTGCTTGTCGTCCTGCTCGTGTTGGTGCTGATCGTGCTGATCCGCGCCCGTCGTCACCGTGCACGTTACGTGGCGCTGGCCCTGCTGCTCATCCTCGCGATCGTTCTGCTGTTCGTGTTCGGCCGATCCTCGACGCTGGGTGCCGACACTGCCGACCTCAAGCGCGGCCAGGCCTACTTCTGGAAAGTCGTTGTCGAGGACGGCCAAGGCGGCGTCGTCGAGAGCGAGACGCGTCGATTCGCGACCGGCAAGTGATCCGGTGACGCGGCGGCCCGCCAGCGGATTCGCTGCGCGGGCCGCTGTCGGTCAGGGGGTGCCGCTTCGCCAGTCGCGGGCGGACGCTGCTTCCGCCAATGCGTCGCGAGCGAGCTCGAACGCGCCGCGCAGTCCCGCGTCATCGCCGAGCGCCGCTGGAACGATGAAGTCGTCCAGGCCGTTGCGATCGTCATCGCTGCGCTGCGGCGCCGGTGCCTCAAGGTAGCCGCCGAGCCAGTGCCACGCCCGTGCGCGGAGCGTGGGGAACAGCGCGCGCTGCGACATCACGCCGCCGCCCATGACGATGCGCTGCGGCGAGGCGAGCAGCGTGACCTGCGCGGCGAGCTGGCCGAGCTCGTCGCCCAGCCGCGCCCACGCGAGGTGGTCGGGAGGCAGGGCATCCAGCGAGGCGCCGAACCGCGCGGCGATGGCGGGGCCGCTGGCCAAGCCCTCGAAGCAGTCGCCGTGAAAGGGGCAGATGCCCGGGAAGTCGTCGCCGGCGGTGCGCCGCGGCCACAGGTGGCCGGCCTCCGGATGCAGCGCGCCGTGCACTCGGCGGCCGTCGAGCACCAGCCCAACCCCGATGCCGGTGCCGACCGTCACGTAGGCCAGCGACGTGCAATCGCGACCGGCGCCGTGGCGCTGCTCGGCCAGCGCCGCGGCGTTGACGTCGGTGTCGATGCCGAAGGGCGCGTCGCACAGGCCGTTCGGCAGCATCGCGCGCAGGTCGGTGCCGGCCCAGCCGGCTTTCGGCGTGGCGCGCAGATGGGCGTAGTCGGCGGCGCGCGGATCGAGCGCCACCGGCCCGAAGCTGGCGATGCCGGCGGCCTGCGCCGCGCCGTGCCGTTCCTGCGCGGCGGCGAGGAAATCGCGCACCTCGGCGAGCGTGGTGACGGGATCGCGGGTCGCGATGCGGGCGCGTTCGAGCGCCGCGCCGCCGCTGTCGAACAGCGCGGCGATGACCTTGGTGCCGCCGGCCTCGATGGCCGCGACGCGGGCGGTTGCGTCGAAAGGCGCGTTGCGCGCCGCGTCCGATGCGCTCACGCGCGCACCCACCAGGCCTGCGCGTAGGCGCCGAGTGCGGCGTTGCCG
>JBOFQO010000312.1:0-8103 GCA_051660925.1 Silanimonas sp.
ACTTCGCGATCGTCTCGAGGTCCGGCTTGAAGCGCCGGAAGTTGTTCGAGAACAGCAGCACGCCACCGGGCGCCAGCCGGCGCATGGCCGCGCCGAGCAGGTCGACGTGGTGTTTCTGCACGTCGAAGTCGTCCTTGTCTTTGCTGTTCGAGAAGGTCGGCGGATCGCAGAAGATCAGGTCGTACTCGCCCTTCTCAGCGCGCAGCCAGCTCATCACGTCGGCCTTGACGTAGCGGTGCTGCGGGCCGACCTGGCCGTTGATCGCCATGTTGCGCGCCGCCCACTCGAGGTAGGTGGAACTCAGGTCGACCGAGGTCGTACTTGCCGCGCTGCCGACGGCCGCGTGCACGGTGGCCGCCCCGGTGTAGCAGAACAGGTTGAGGAAGCGCGCGTCCTTCGCTTCCTCGAAGATGCGCGTGCGCAGCGGGCGGTGGTCGAGGAACAGCCCGGTGTCGAGGTAGTCGAAGAGATTCACCTCGAGCCGCACCGCGCCCTCGCGGACGATGAAGGCCTCCTGGCGTTCGTCCATGCGCCCGTACTTGCTGCCGCCTTTGCCGCGGGCGCGGGTCTTCAGTGCGATGTGCTCGCGCGGCAGGTCGAATACCTCGCGCAGCGCCGCGAGCAGCTCGCCGAAGCGGCGCCTTGCGTCGTGCTCGGCCACGGTGGCGGGCGGGGCGTACTCCTGCACGTGCAAGAAGGTGCGTCCCTCGCCCTCGTCTTCCGCGTACACGTCCACCGCGGCCGCGTACTCGGGCAGGTCGGCGTCATAGGCGCGGAAGCAGGTGACGCCCTCGCGCTCGCGCCAGCGCGCGGAGTGCTTGAGCGTCTTCTTCAGCCGATTGACGACCATCTGCGCGCCTTCGCTTAAAGGCCGCGCTTCACCCTCCGCACGCGGCGGCGGCGGGGCGAAGGAATCGCAAGCCAGCAGCGTGCATTCGAGCGCGCCGTTGCTGATCGCGTAGCGCTTTCGCGCGCGAAGGCGAGTCGCGTGGGCCAATGCCTCGCTGCCGCACAGGATCGCGCCGCGCCAGTCCGGCACGGCGTTCTGCAGCGCCGCACCGATCGACGCATACAGCGCCTCGTCGGCGGCCAAACGCTCGTCATAGGGCGGGTTGCAGGCGACGACGCCGGGGCCTTCGTAGGGCCGCCGCAGCGCGTTGATGTCGCCGGCGCGGAAGTCGATGGCGTCGAACACGCCGGCGGCTTCAGCATTCCGCCGCGCCTGCTGGACGATGCGCGGGTCGAGGTCGACGCCGAAGTAGCGCGCCGGCAGATCGGCACGGCGGTCACGCGTCTTCGCTTCGTCGAGGAGGCGCTGCCACAGCGCATGGTCGAAGCCACGCCATCCGGTCGGCGGTTCGTCGCCGTGGCGCAGCAGGCCGGGCGCCACATCGGCGGCGATCAGCGCGCCTTCCACCAGCAGGGTGCCGCTGCCGCACATCGGGTCGAGCAGGGCCAGCGGCGCGCCGGCAGTGTCCGCCAAGGCGAGCGCGTCGCGCGTCCAGCCCGCGCGGGCCAGCACGGCGCAAGCGAGGTTCTCCTTCAGCGGCGCGTCGCCCGCGCCCTGCCGCCAGCCGCGGCGGTGCAGCGGACCGGCGAGGTCGACCGACAGCACGGCCCTGCCCTTGCGCACGACGAGGTCGAGGCGCAGGTCGGGGTTATCGACATCGACGGAAGGCCGTGTGCCGGTGTCGAAGCGCAGGCGATCGACGATCGCGTCCTTCACCCGTTGCGCGGCGTAGCGCTCGTGGGTGATGCCGGGCCCGGAGACGTGCGCGGCGACGGCCAGCGTGCCTTCCGGCTCGAGATGCTCGCGCCAGTCGAGCGCGTGGACGGCGGCGTAGAGATCGTCCTCGCTGGCGCAGTCGAACTCGAGCAGGGGCCACAGCGCGCGACTGCCGAAGCGCGACCAGAGTGCGGCGCGCAGCAGCGACTCGGCGTCGCCTTCGGCGTTGACGCCGGACTGTGCGGCGGTCGCCTTCGACGCGCCGAGGGCGACGAGCTCGTCGGCAAGCAGGTATTCGAGGCCGCGGCCGCAGGGCATGAAGTACTGCATCAGGCGTCCACCCGCTTCAGCAGGTCGGCGAAGGCCCGCGCGCTGTACTCGACGTGCGCGGCGAGGCGGTGCGAATCGTCGACGAGGCGCAGCTCGGCCTTGCGCGCCGCGCACCAGTCGACGACGGCGGAGGCCGGGATCAGCTCGTCGTCCCAGCCGTGCACGATCATGAGCGGCACATGGGCCGGCGCCTGCAGCGGCGTCGCCCACCAGCCTGGCATTGCGATCGGTGGGGCCATCAGGAACAGACCAACCAACCTCGGGCCGTCGTGCGGCGCGCCACTCGTCGTTCGGCCGGGGCCATGAGCGGACAGATGGCACGCGACCTCACCGCTGATGAACGCCCCCATGCTCGAGCCGGCCAGCACGAGCGGGCCCGGGCTCGCCCATGCACGCGCTTCCAGCCGCGCGATGCGTGCCGCGATGTCCTCCGCGCGACCGCCGGCGTCGAGATCCCGGTAGTCGGGCCGCTCGTGCGTCCAGCCTAGGGATTCGGCGACCTGCGCCAGGGCCGAGACCTTGGTGGCCTCGGGGCCGCTTTCGAGGCCGTGCGACAGGATGACGTGGCCACGGGCCATGCGGGTTCACTCAAGCAGCGCGGCGCCGAGGGCGCCAAGGGTCGCGATGCTAGCATCCGGGCCATGGCCGACCCCGACTCCGCGCTCTACCAGCCGCTGCCGTACACCGCGCGCCTGCCATTGCGCGACCCGGCCAGCGTCGACCTCGTGGTCATGCACTGCACCGAGACGCCGAGCCTCGCCTCGGCCCGCGAGTTCGGCGAGCGCATCCTCTACGCTGACCTCGGCACCGGCGCCTGCGGGCACTACTACATCGACCGCGACGGCGCGCTGGTCTGCTACGTCGAGCCGGAGCGCATCGCCAACCACGTGCGCGGCTGGAACCCACGCTCGATCGGCGTCGAGATCGTCAACACCGGGCGCTATCCGCACTGGTACGACAGCCGCCACCAGGCCATGGACGAGCCCTACACCGACGCGCAGATCACGACGCTGCTTGCCCTGCTCGACCACCTGCGCGGGCGCTTTCCTTCCCTGCGATTCATCGCCGGGCACGAAGACCTCGACACCGCGCGCGTCGAGGCCAGCGACGACCCGTCGCAGCAGGTGTGGCGCAAGCGCGATCCCGGCCCGCTGTTCCCCTGGGCGCGCGTGCTGGCGGGCTGCGACCTCGAGCGGCTGAAGCCCGACACGAAGCCCTGAAACACCGGCCGCTATACTTCGGCTCCACGTTTCACGGCCGCTCAAGCCTCCATGACCCACCCCATCGTCGCCGACCTCGTCCAGCTGCTGCAGCTCGAGCGCCTCGAGGACAACCTCTACCGCGGCCAGAGCCGCGACATCGGCACGAAATTCGTGTTCGGCGGCCAGGTGATGGGCCAAGCCCTCGCCGCCGCACAGGCCACCGTGGACGCCGCGCGCCACGTGCACTCGCTGCACGCGTACTTTCTGCGCCCCGGCGACATCGAGGCGCCGATCGTCTATTCCGTCGACCGCACGCGCGACGGTCGCAGCTTCAGCACGCGGCGCGTCACGGCCATCCAGCACGGCCAACCGATCTGCGTGTTCGCCAGCTCCTTCCACATCGAGGAAAGCGGCGTCGAGCACCAGATCAGCAAGCCCGAAGTGCCCGATCCGGAAGACCTCGAACCCCTGGCCACGCCGTCGCCGGACGTGATGGCGAAGCTGCCGCCGATGATGCAGCGCTGGCTGTCGCGGCAGGTGCCGTTCGAGGTGCGCCCGGTCTACCCGCGCGACGAGCTGAAGCCGCCGAAGCGCCCGCCGTTCCAGCAGGTCTGGTTCAAGCTGATCGACCGCGTCGACGACACGCCGCTGCTGCATCGCGCCCTGCTGGCCTACGCGTCGGACTTCCACCTGCTCGGCACCGCCACGCTGCCGCACGGCATCAGCTACTACCACCCGGACGTGCAGATGGCCTCGATCGACCACGCGATGTGGTTCCACCGGCCGTTCCGCGCCGACGACTGGCTGCTCTATTCGCTCGACAGCCCCACCGCGCAGGGCGCGCGCGGCCTCGGCCGCGGCAGCATCTACGCCCGCGACGGCCGGCTGGTGGCCAGCACGGCGCAGGAAGGCCTGATCCGCATCGTCGAGGGCGACGACTGATGCGCGAGGTCTACCGCTCGCTGCGCGTCGAGCAGGTCGAAGGCGCGGCCAAGATGCTGGGCGAGGCCGGCATCGAGACCAGCATCCAGAATGGCCGCTCGTACAAGGGTGGACGGCGGCGCGGATTCAGTTATCGCGAGACGCCGGATTCGCCGAAAGCCGCCGTGCTTTACGTGACCCACAACGGCGACCTGCCGGAAGCGCGGAAGCTGCTGCGCGAGGCCGGCCTGATGGAACCGGGCCAGCGCGAAAGCTACCTGCCACCGGAGCTGCAGTTCGAAGCGCGCGAGGACCGCACCGGCAAGGGCGTCGTCAATGCGCGGCGGCTGCGCACGATCCTGCTGATGATGATCGTCATCATCCTTGCGCTGTTCACGTTCTTCGGGCCCTACCTCGCGCAGCAGTAAGCCACGCGCGCCTCACATCGTCGCGGTGGGCTTGTCGGAATCGATGATGCCGGCGAGGTGGGTTTCGATCTTGCCCTTCACCATCTCGGCCTCGGGCGTCTCGGCGAACTGCACGCCGATGCCGGCGGCGCGGCCGCCCTGCGCGCCCGTGGGCGTGATCCACACGACCTTGCCGGCCACCGGCAGGCGGTCCTTGTCGTCGAGCAACGTGAGCAGCAGGAAGACCTCGTCGCCGATCTGGTAGCGCTTGGTGGTGGGCACGAACAGCCCGCCGCCGCGAAGGAAGGACATGTAGGACGTGTGCAGCGATCCCTTGTCCTTGATGGCAAGGGAAAGAATGCCCTGGCGGGCACCACCGGCTCCGATCATCGACGTGTCTCCGTTGTCGCCATCAGGCCGCGCCACTCGGCAAGCAAACCGGCGAGTGCCAGTTCGTGCTTGAGCGGGGCGGACAGCTGCAGGCGCAGGCGATTCAGCTGGTCAAACCATACGGCCAGCTTGTCGACATCGGCGGGCGGGGTCAATCCGGCCACCGCCGGCCCGCCGGCGATGCCGCGCGCCAGCGCGAGGGTGGCGTCGGCCACGAAGCGAAGGCGTAAACCGGCCAGGGCAGCATCGGCCATCCACCGCTGGGCCACGCCCAGCGGTGCGGCGATGCCGCGGGCCACACCGGCCCATTCCTTCAGCGTGGTGTCGCGCAGTGCTAAATGCCCGGCCCGCAGCCACGCATCGGCGAGGCCGGGGTGCCCCTGCGCGGCGTCGAGGGCCTCCGCGGCGCGCGATGCCGGATGACCTTGCGATTCCAGCCACGCGAGTGCGGCCTCACGCTCCGGCAAGGCGAAGTCAATGCGCTGACAGCGGCTGCGGATGGTGGCCGGCAGGCGCTGCGGCGCCGCACTGACGAGCAGCAGGAAGCGGTTGTCAGCGGGCTCTTCGAGCGTCTTCAGCAGCGCGTTGGCCGCGGACGTGTTCAAGGCGTCGGCAGGGTCGATCAGCACCACCTGCGCACCGCCGCGCTGCGAGGTCATGTGCATCGAGCCACTCAGGGCACGCACCTGGTCGATGACCAACTCGGTGCGCAGCTTGCCGGTGTTGGTGTTCTCTTCGAAGGTGATGACGCGGGAATCGGGATGCGTGCCCGCCTCGCGCAACGTGCAGCCGCGGCATCGCCCGCAGGGCGGCTGGTCGTTCGGCGCCTCGCAGAGCAGGCGCGCGGCCAGCGCATCGGCCACCGCGCGCTTGCCCAGCGTTTCCGGCCCGCACAGCAGCTGCGCGTGGCCGAGCCGTCCGGCACGCCACGCGGCGAGCGCGGTAGCGAGGCGCTGCTGCTGCCAGGGCGCGAGCGAAATCATCGATTCCGCGGTCGCGCTCACTCGCGCGCGCTCCAACGATCAAGGAAGGCGTCGAGCGCGTCACAGGCGTCGCGCACCACGGCCTCGACCGGCTGCGCGGCGTCGACGACCGCAATGCGTGCCGGCTGCGCAGCGCCGCGCGCCCGATAGGTCGCCCGAACGCGCTCGAAGAACTCGTCTTTCTCGCGCTCGATGCGGTCCGCCGGCACACCGCGCGATCGGGCACGGGCCAGCCCAGCCTGGACATCGAGGTCGAGCAGCAGGGTGAAATCCGGCGCACGACCGACGAACACGCGTTCGAGGTCGGCGATCACCCCCATCGGAAGGCCGCGGCCACCGCCCTGATAGGCGAAGCTGGCGTCGGTGAAGCGGTCGGCCAGCACCATGTCGCCACGCGCCAGCGCCGGTTCGACCAGCGTTTCGACGAGCTGCGCGCGCGAGGCGAACATCAGCAGCAGCTCGGCGTTCGGCACCAGCGCCTGCGCCGGATCGAGCAGCAGCGCACGGATCGCCTCGCCCACCGGCGTGCCGCCGGGCTCGCGCGTTCCGACAACGTCGTGACCGCGCGCCTCGAGGCGAGCGCGCAGCGCGCCAAGCACGGTGGTTTTGCCCGCACCCTCGCCGCCTTCGAGGCTGATGAGCGCGCCGCGGCGCTTCGCATTGGGCGCAGGTCGGGTCGTCATCGCTCAGCGTCCACCGAGCTGCCAGCGGCGCACGGCCTGCAGGTGCTCACCGTAGGTGCGCGAGAACTGGTGGCTGCCGTCACCGCGCGCGACGAAGTACAGCGTCTCGCCCGCCAGCGGCTGCGCGGCGGCCATCAGCGCGGCGCGGCCCGGCATCGCGATCGGGTGCGGCGGCAGGCCGAAACGCGTGTAGGTGTTGAACGGCGTGTCGGTCTCAAGGTCGATGCGGCGCAGGTTGCCGTCGAAGGCGGCGCCGAGCCCGTAGATCACCGTCGGGTCGGTCTGCAGGCGCATGCCGATGCGCAGCCGGCGCACGAACACGCCGGCGATCTCGGGGCGCTCGCTGGCCTTGCCAGTTTCTTTTTCGACAATGGAGGCGAGCGTCAGCAGCTGGTCGGGCGATTCCAGCGGCAGATCGGGCTGGCGCGCTGCCCAGGCTTCGGCCAGCGCCGCGTCCATCGCGTCGGCGGCCTGGTCAAGCAGTGAGACCGTCGTTTCGCCGCGGGTGAACAGGTAGGTCTCGGGCAGGAAGCGCCCTTCCGCCGGCACGCCCTCGCGGCCGAGTGCTTCCATCAGCTCGGCGTCGTCGAGCGCGGTGAGGTCGTCGACCAGGACGTCGTTGCGCGCGAGTGCTGTGCGCAGGTCGCGCATTGACCAGCCCTCGACGATGGTGAACCGGTAGCGGATGACGTCGCCGCGCACCAGCTTCTCGATCAGCGCGCGCGGCGTCAGCGCCGGATCCAGCGCGTACTCGCCGACCTGGATGCGCGGCAGGGCCTGCATGCGCGTGGCGAGCGCCTTCCACTCGAGATCGTGGCCAGCATCGACGCCGGCGGCCCGTAGCTTGGCCAGCACCTGCACGAAGGAATCGCCACGCGCGACGACGACCGTGGTGCCCGGCTCCGCCCCCGCAGGCGTGTCGGCGAAGGCCTCGAAGTGCCGCCACGCGAAGTAGCCGCCGATCGCGGCGAAGAGCGCGACGACAAGGCCGAGCTTGAACAGGAAGCGGAAGAGCTTGCGCAGCAGGGAACGCATCAGGACTCGCGGAAAGCGGGGTGGGACGCCGCCAGCGCGGCGCGGGCTTCGATCAGGCCCTCCGGCCGCGGATCGAACGCGCGCTCGCCACAGCGGCCGACGGGCAGGATACCGCGCACGGCATTGCTCAGGAGAAGCGCGTCGACGCGGGAGAGCGCCTCCAGCGGCAGCGGCGCGACGTGCAGGCCGCCCGGCGGCGACCACTCATCGATCAGCACGCCGCGCGCCACACCGGCCACGCCAGCGCGATCGACCGGCGGCGTGATCCAGCGCCCATCGACGCGCGCGAACAGGTTGGCGCGCGTGCTGCAGGTGACAAACCCGTCGGCATCGGCCATCAGGCCATCGTCGAGGCCGCGCTCGGCCGCTTCGCGCGCGCCGAGCACCTGCTCAAGGCGATTCAAGTGCTTCATGCCTGCCAGCGCC
>JBOFQO010000313.1:0-4080 GCA_051660925.1 Silanimonas sp.
TTGTACTGCAAGCCGGCGGTGTAGCTGAAATCGTCCGCGCCGAAGGACAGGCCACCGACGTTGGCGTCGACCTCGCGGTAGTTCACCTTGCCGAGGTACTCGAAGTTCTCGGTGAAGTTGCCGCGGACGCCGGCCGACACGCGATAACCATCGACGACGTCGAAGTCGGTGTGCGCCGCTTCGGCGATCAGGTCAACGTTGTCGGAAAGGTTCAGCGCGTAGCCGAGGCCGAGCTCCCAGGTGTCAAGGTCGAAGCCGCTGTCCGAGTAGTTGCGGAAGTCACCGAGGGCGTAGAAGCCGCTGTCGGCGAACTCGACCGAGCCGCGGACGCCGAAACCATCGACGTCGCTTTCGAGGTTGTTGTAGTTGCCTTCGACGTAGGTGTAGCTGCGCTCGGCGGCTTGGGCCGACAGGGGGAGCACGGCGGCGAGGGCGATGGCAATCAGGGTCTTCTTCATGGTCGTTCTCTTTCTTGTGTGGGGACCGCGAGCCGGGGCCTGCGGTGCGGACAAGAGAACGCCTTTGTGCGATGCGCGACAACCCAACGAAGCGTGAACATTCAGCGCAGCGTCGGCATTGAAATTGCTCGTCGCTGACCACGGGGACTTGCGGTTTCGCAATCCGCGACTTCGTGCCCCGTCACTCGTGCGATGTGCCCTGACTTCCGGCATAGCCGCACTGCCGCCACGCTTCGAACACGGTAACGGCGACGGCGTTGGAAAGGTTCAGCGAACGATTGCCTTCGCGCATCGGCAGCGCGATGCGCGACGCGACATCGAAGCGCGAAAGCGCGTCGTCCGGCAGACCGCTGGTTTCGCGACCAAACAGAAAGGCATCGCCTTTGCGGTAGACGACGCGGTCGAAGCGCGTCGCCTCGCCGGTCTCCACCACCCACCAGCGCGTCGGACCGATGGCAGCGATACAGGCGTCGAGATCGTTGTGCACGCGCAGCGTCGCGAACTCGCGATAGTCGAGCCCGGCACGACGCAGGCGCGCGTCGTCAACATCGAAGCCCAGCGGCCGCACGAGATGCAGCGTCGCGCCGGTGTTGGCGCACAGGCGGATCGCGTTGCCGGTGTTGGGCGGGATCTCGGGCTGGAACAGGACGACGTGGAACATGGCGGACTCGCGGCGCGAAGGCCGCGAGTATCGCCACACGGCGGCAGCCTGTCAGGCGCCGACGCGGCAGGCGCGCAGTGGCTCCTCGCCCAGGCGCGCGAAGGCCGCGGCGTCAGCGGGCTTCGGTGCCTCGGGAAACTCGATGCGCACCTTCAGCGGGTCCTCGCCGGCATCGTCGCGCAGGTTCGACAGGCCTTCGAAACGCAGCAGGCGCCGATTGCTTCCGTCGTAGACGACGTCGATGTGCGGCGCGAACCAGCCCAGCAGGCCACCGAGACGCAGGCGGAAGCGGCGGTCGCCGGCCGTGTCGGCCTCGTCGGCGTCCACTTCGTAGACCTTGAAGTCGTAGCTCGTGAGCCGCGAGGGCACGAGGAAGGCCATCGGCACGCTCTCGCCGGCGGTGAGGCGCGGCCACTCGCGGCGCACCCACTGGTCGAAGCCGGCATCGGCCACCAGCGCGCCGCCGGGCAGCGGCGCGGTCTGCTTCTCGGCGTCGGGGCGATCGACGAACACCCGGGCACCGCCATCGCCGCGCAGCACGCCCTCGCTGTAGCCGCTGCGCGCGTCTTCGAACTGGAAGGCCGGCGCCGCGACGGCACTGCGGTAGTCGACACGCTTGCGAGCGAAAGGCGTGCCATCCACGCAGCGATAGACCACCAGACGCTCGATCAGGCCGCCGTCCGGCGCGGCGCGCAGCAGGTGCTGCTCGCGGTACAGCGGCTGTCCGCTGTCGAGGTCGGCGGCGAGGCCGAGCTCCTCACGGTAGGCGGCGAGCGCGGAGGGCGCGGCGAGCGCCGCGGCGAGTGTGACGACCACGGCGCGCGGCAGGACGCCAGCGTGGTGGTCAGCGACGTGGTTCACCATGGCAGCCTCTCCCCGCGATAGTCGATGAAATCGCCGCGCGCGCTGGCCGGCAGGGTGTCGACAACGGCCAGCATCCCAGCCACCGATTCCGGCGCCTCGAGCGGCGCGCCCGGCCCGCCCATGTCGGTCCTCACCCAGCCCGGGTGCAGCGCGACGCTGCGGATGCCCTGCTCGGCCATCGGGATAGCGGCGAGGCGTACGGCCATGTTCAGCGCCGCCTTCGAGACCGCGTAGCTCGGGGTGTAGAAGCTCTGCGTCGAGGCGATTGAGCCGAGCACCGAGCTCAGGTAGGCGACGACCGGCGCGCGACCCTTGGCGAGTAGGGGTGTCGCGGCCTCGGCGAGCAGCAGCGGGGCCAGGGTGTTGGTCTCGAACGCGACCCGGAAGTGCGCCGCGTCGAGCTGGCCGAAGCGCTCACCCGGGGCCAGCACGCCGGCGTTGTTGAGCAGCACGTCGATCGCCCCCCAGCCGGCCGCGACGTCGCGCAGCAGGGCGGTGCGCGAGCCGGCGTCGGTCAGCTCCAGCGGCAGCACCTGCAGGCGGCCGGGGTTGGCGATCGCCAGCGCGGTCAGCGCGTCGGCCTCGGCCGGGCGGCGGCAAGCGGCCACCACGGCGTCGCCGCGCGCCAGCAGTTGGCGCACGAATTCGAGGCCGAGGCCTCGGGAGGCGCCGGTCACGAGGACGCGGCGGGTTTTGGAGTTCGGGGCGGAAGGCGAGCTCATGGCGGCATCTTGGCCCTTTGGCCGGTGGCGCGAGCGTCAAGACCATCCCACGGCGGCGTGAGGGCATGCCGTACGGCAGGGGTCCAAGGAGCGCGCGCGCAGGTACGCTCGCGGGGTTCCCACCCGCGAATCCCCGACCATGCCCCTGCTTCGCCCGCTTGCCCTCGCCCTCGCCGCCGCGCTCTCGCTGGCGGCCTGCCAACCCGCGACCGACGCCAGCGACGCGCCGGCCGCGCCGGCCGAGACCAACGTGCAGATCCCGTACGAGAGCTTCACCTTGCCGAACGGCCTGCGCGTGGTGGTGCACACCGACCGCAAGGCGCCGATCGTCGCGGTCAACGTCTGGTACCACGTCGGCAGCAAGGACGAGGAGCCCGGGCGCACCGGCTTCGCCCATCTGTTCGAGCACCTGATGTTCCAGGGCTCGGAAAACTACCGGGACGAGTTCTTCGGCCCGTTCGAGAGGGTCGGCGCCACCGACCAGAACGGCACGACCAACAATGACCGCACCAACTACTTCCAGAACGTGCCGACCACCGCGCTCGATCTGGCGCTGTGGATGGAGTCGGACCGCATGGGCCACTTCGCCGGCGCAATCTCCGAGGAACTCCTCGACGAGCAGCGCGGCGTGGTCCAGAACGAGAAGCGCCAGGGCGAGAACCAGCCGTACGGCCGCGTGTGGAACTTCCTGGCCGAGAAGGGCTATCCCGAAGGCCACCCCTACAGCTGGAGCGTGATCGGCTCGATGGCCGACCTCAACGCCGCGTCGATTGACGACGTGAAGCGCTGGTTCCGCACCTGGTACGGCCCGAACAACGCCGTGCTCGTGCTGGCCGGCGACATCGATGTCGAAACGGCCAAGGCCAAAGCCGAGCAGTACTTCGGCCACATCCCGGCCGGCCCGACCATGCCGCAGCCCGCGCTGAACGTCGCCGCGCGCGCCGAGAGCACGCGCTTCGAGATGAGCGACCGCGTGCCGCAGCCGCGCCTTTACCGCACTTGGAACACGCCGCAGTTCGGCACGGCGGAAGCGCAGCAGCTCGGGCTGCTCGCCCAAGTGTTGGCCGGCGCGCGCAGCTCGCGCCTCGACAAGCGGCTGGTGTTTGAGGAAAAGCTCGCCGACAGCGTCGGCGCGTTCTCGTGGGGCAGCCAGATCTCCGGCATGTTCATGCTGCAGGTCGACATCAAGCAGGGCGTCGACCCCGCGCGCGTCGAAGCCATCGTCAACGAGGAAATGGCCAAACTGCTGGCCGACGGTCCGACCGCGGCCGAGATCGACCAGGCCCGCACGGTGTTCAAAGCCGGCTTCATCCGCGGCATCGAGCGCATCGGCGGTTTCGGCGGCAAGGCCGACGTGCTGGCCGAGTGCATGGTG